>DVGP01000265.1 GCA_018712665.1 Candidatus Pelethomonas intestinigallinarum
CAGTCTCCGGTGTCCCTGGAGAGCTTCCCAGCCCTGGAGGGGGTGCTGGATGTGGTGTACAACCCTCTCCGCACCGCCCTGCTGCTCCAGGCGGAGGAGCGGGGCCTGCCCTGCTCCTGCGGCCTGCCCATGCTGGTGGCCCAGGCCAAGCGGGCCGCCGAGCTCTTCACCGGTCAAAATATTGATGACAGCCGGGCGGAGGCGGTGCTCCACGGGCTGCGGGGGCAGCTCACCAATATTGTCCTCATCGGCATGCCCGGCTGCGGCAAGACCACTGTGGGCCGTGCCCTGGCCGAGAAGCTGGGCCGGACATTCGTGGACTTGGACGAGGAGATCGTCCGCCGGGCGGGCATGCCCATCCTGGAGATCTTCGCCCGGGAGGGGGAGGTGGGCTTCCGGGAGCGGGAGTCGGTCCTGGTCCGGGAGTTCGGGGAGCGCACCGGATTGGTGGTCAGCACCGGCGGCGGCGTGGTCACCCGGCGGGAGAACTACATCCCCTTGAAGCAGAACGGGCTGCTGCTCCACCTGCGGCGGGACCCGGCGGCCCTGCCCACCGACGGCCGCCCCCTGTCCCAGGCCACGGCCCCGGAGGAGCTGTGGCGGCGGCGGGCCCCCCTGTACGCCGCCTTCGCCGACGGGGAGATCGACAACAACGGGACCCTTGCGGGGACCCTGGAACAGATCGAAAAGGAGATGACCAAGCTATGAAGCTGCTCTTCCTCAACGGCCCCAACATGAACATGCTGGGCGTCCGGGAGCCGGACATCTACGGCCGGCAGACCTACGCCGACCTGGAGAACTATATCCGGGACTTCTGCCGGGAGCTGGGGATCGAGTGTGAGCTCTACCAGTCCAACCACGAGGGGGACCTGGTGGACGCCATCCAGCGGGCCTACGGCGCCGTGGACGGCATCGTCATCAACCCCGCCGCCTACACCCACACCAGCGTGGCCATTCTGGACGCGCTGAAGGCGGTGGGCCTGCCGGCGGTGGAGGTCCACATCTCCGCCGTGTCGGAGCGGGAGAGCTTCCGCCAGGTGTCCTACGCCGGGATGGCCTGCTGCAGGACCTTCGCCGGCCACGGCTTCGCGGGGTACCGCATGGCGGCGGAGCATCTGCTGGCCTTGCAGCGGGGCGTCATCGCCGGCGCGTCATCGCGGGTCGAGATCACCGTGGAATGACCAACAGAGGGCGGGAGACATAGAATGGCCTGGAAAGGAGGCTGTTGCTATGGATCTGCCTGTTATGGACGGCGGGGGGACCGCCCCCGCCTACGACTACCGCCTGTACGACCGCATCTGGCAGAGGGTGTCCCCGGACCTGGCGCCCTATCCGGAGCTGCGGAACGGGGAGGGCGGACAGTGCCCGGCCGCCGGGGGATTAGTCGCGCCCAGGAGGGAGGGCGGCGAGGCCCCGGGGAACGGGGAGGAGGGCTGCTGCCTGGAGGAGGCCGCTCTGCCGTCCCTGGAGACCCTGGAGGAATTTTTCGCCATGGAGCTGGCCGAGAGCCGCTGTTTCCGCGCCCTGGCCAGCCGGGTCTGCCGCCGGGACGCCAGGGACCTGCTGCGGCGGATGGCCGATGAAAAGTGCCGGGCCGCCCGGCATCTGGCCGCCGCCTGCTACCTGCTGACCGGCCGGTGCCCCAACGCGTCCATCGCCGTGGAGCGGCGGCGCTGGCCCTCCCTGGCCCAGGCCCTCCGGTCCTGCTGGCACCAGGAGTCCTGCAATGGGCTGCGCTACCAGCAGGCCGCGGCGGAGTCCGGGGACCGGTGCCTGGAGGAGCTGCTGGAGGGTTTGTCCCGGCAGTCCTACCGCCGGGCGGAGGAGATTTTGTCCCTGCTGGGGGACGTGATCTGCTGAATACATCTTGAGGATATACAAAGGAGAGACGATCCATGCTGAACACCAGAGACGAGGCGCTCGCACTGCTGCGCCGGTACAACAAGGAGCCCTTCCACCTCCAGCACGCCCTGACGGTGGAAGGCGTCATGCGCTGGTACGCCAACGAGCTGGGCTATGGCCAGGAGGCGGACTTCTGGGCCATGGTGGGGCTGCTCCACGACATCGACTTTGAGCAGTGGCCCGAGGAGCACTGCCAGAAGGCCCCGGAGCTTCTCCGGGAGGCCGGCGCCGGGGAGGAGCTGATCCACGCCGTGGTCAGCCACGGCTACGGCCTGTGCTCCGATGTGGAGCCGGTCCACGAGATGGAGAAGGTCCTCTTCGCCGCCGACGAGCTCACGGGCCTGATCTGGGCCGCCGCCAAGATGCGCCCCAGCGGCAGCGTCTCCGACATGGAGGTGAGCAGCCTGAAGAAGAAGTTCAAGGACAAGAAGTTCGCCGCCGGTTGCAGCCGGGACGTGATCCGCCAGGGGGCGGAGCGCCTGGGCTGGGACCTGGAGACCCTGATGGAGCGGACCATCCTGGCCATGCGCGCCTGTGAGGCGGACGTGGCCCAGGCCATGGCCGCCATGGCTGAATAAAGACTTTGAGCCGCCCGGCCCCATGGCCGGGCGGCTTCCATCGCTGGAAAAATATCCCGGAATGGAAAACGGCGGGATTTCCGCCGATCCCCTATTGAAAAATCTCTCGGTATGCTATATTCTATGGAAAAGAAACCATATGACCGGCCCCGAACCCTGCGGGGCCCGGGCACAGGAGGACAGGCCGATGCGCGTCATCACCGGCGCCGCCCGCGGGCGGCGGCTGAAGGAGCTCCAGGGCATGGAGACCCGCCCCACCACCGACCGGGTGAAGGAGGGCATTTTCAATATCATCCAGTTCGACATCGAGGGCCGGCGGGTGCTGGACCTCTTCGCCGGCACCGGACAGCTAGGGATCGAGGCCCTCAGCCGGGGGGCGGCCCGGGCGGTGTTCGTGGAGCAGCGGCGGGACGCCGCGGC
>DVGP01000039.1 GCA_018712665.1 Candidatus Pelethomonas intestinigallinarum
CAGGGACTCCTTTCCCCGGAAGCGGAACTTGGAGAAGCCGTACCCCGCCAGGCAGGACAGGAGCACCTGCCCCGCCACGATCACCGCGGACAGCCCCAGGGAGTTCCAGAACTTGGCCAGGTAGTGGGGCCGGCTCAAGAGCACCTCCCGCCACCTCTGCAGGGACCACTCACTGGGGAGCAGCCCGTAGGAAATACCGCTGGAGAAGGAGTTCAGGAAGGTGTAGAGCATCGGCCCCAGGGCGACGGCAGCCAGCAGTGACAGTGCGATGAGCTTCGCCCAGGCCCGGGTCCGTCTCGCCGTCATAGGGTCACCTCGTGCTTTCTCTTCACCCGGAACAGCAGCAGCACCAGCAGGAAGATCACGACGAAGATCAGCAGCGCCGCCGTGGAGAGCCGGGGGTAGTTCAGGTTTTGGAAGTTGTTATTCATGAAGTGCTGGAGCATGTAGATGCTCTCGTGGGGCCTGTCGCCTCCCAGCAGATAGGCCTCCCGGAAGGACTTGAAGGCGTTGATGACGGAGATGACGAACACGAAGAAGAAGTTGGGGATCATCAGCGGCAGGGTGATGTGCCGCAGAATGTAGCCCTCCGAGGCCCCGTCGCACAGGGCGGCGTCGGCATAGTCTGTGGGGATCGCGCTCAGGCCCGCCAGGAACAGGACCATGTTGTATCCGCAGTTCTTCCAGAGGTACAGCCCGATGAGTACCAGGAAGGCCAGCTCGGAGTCCAGCCAGTCCCGCACGGGGAGGCCCAGGCCCACAAGGAGCTGGTTGACCATCCCGTTCCCATCAAAGAACGCCTGCACCACCGTCACCACGGCGGCCACCGGGATCACCATGGGCATCAGAAAGGCGGAACGGAAGAAGCTGGCGCCCCGAAATTTCCGGTACAGGGCCAGCGCCAGCAGGAAGGAAAGGACCATCAACAGCGGCACACCCACGCCGATGAAGCGGAAGGTGTTTCCCGCCGCCAGGCGGAAGGCGGCGCTGCCCAGCAGATCGGTGTAGTTCCACAGCCCCACGAACCGGGTCCCGCCCGCTCCGGCGGTGAAGGTCTTCTGGACACTCCAGACGAAGGGGATCAGGTACAGCAGGGCGAAGCCCGCCAGAAAAGGCAGGATGAATCCCACGCCGGTGAGGGAATATCGCCTTTGCAGCTTCATAGCATGACCTCCCTTCCACTACTCCGAGATATAGATCTCCAACGCCCGCCGGGCTTCTTCCAGCGTCTCGTCGAAGTCCGCACCGCCATAGAGATAAGTTGCGAAATGCATTGTAGGACACAGATACTCGTTGTAATAATATCCCCCGGTGATCTCCTGGGTAAGGTCCAGGAGCTGCCGGATCTCCTCCTGGCTGGGGGAGTTGAGGGCCGAGCCTGTGCGCGTCGTGCTGGAAAAGCCGTCTTTGCCCTCCTGGATGTACCAGCCGATCCCATTGGAGAGGAAGTACTCGTTGGCATCGTCCAGCACAGAAAAGCTAATATCGAACTCATTCTGGAACTGGACCCCCCGGCCCAGAATGAGCTTGAGGAACTCATAGGCATTCTGTAGGTTCTCGCTGTTGGCCCGGACCGCCAGAGGATCGCTGATCTTTGCCTGGATGCCGCCGTCCACATCCCGAATGGGCATCATCACCACCTCGTCGATCGTACGGAGAGCGCCGGCGGTGGCATAAAAATCCCGGTATGTTCCGCTAAAGGAAGTGGTCCAGAGGGCCTCGCCGTCCCGGACCGCCGCCGCGCCGCCGAGATTGGAGAAATTGATATCCTGGGGGTGGGTCTCCAAGACGGACTTATACCACTCCATGGCGGAGCGCAGCAGCGGGGAGGACAGGTCGACGGTCTGCTGGTCGTAGTTGACGATGGGGAGGCCGGACTGCTCGATCAGGCCAAAGGACGTGGGCATATCGGGGATATACGCCTCAGAAAACGGGCGACGGGTCTGATTGGAGTCCCTCATCAGGCGGGCGGTCTCCTCCAAAAATCCCTGGAAATCCCCGCAGGCGGCTACATCGAAGCCGGTCTCCTCCAGAGCGGTTCGGGTGGTAAACAGCACATGGAAGTCATAGCTCAGGGGAATAACAAACCTCCGCCCGTTCCACACGCCGCTGTCCATCACCGCCTGATTGTAGGGCTCCCAGTTGAAGCCGTCCGCCTCAAAGAAGGGTTCCATATCCGCCAGGAGTCCCTGGCGCACCAGCTTCTCCACGTCCATATAGAAATCGTCAATGATGAAGATGTCCGGGCCCTCACCTGCCATGATCTGGACTGCCAGCCGATCATAGATCTCCTGCTCCGGGACGTCGCCGCTGTAGCTGTACTCCGTCAGCGGCCGGATCAGCTCCACCTCCACATCGGGGTGCATCTTCTGGTAGATATCCAGCGCCGTTTGGATCAGATTGACATGCCTGCCCTCCCCGATGCAGAAGACAGACAGGCTCTCGTTGGTCTGAGGAACTGTTGCCGGCTCCTGCCAGACCGATGTCTCTCCACAGGCGGACAGGGAAACGGCCAGCAGCAGCGCTGCCAAAAAGGTGAGGGGCTTTTTCACAAAAACATCCTCCTCCGCGTCAGTATGGGCGTGTTCAGGGTAGAAAACGCCCCGGGCGGCAGGGAACAGGGCCGGGGGCCCTCCCGCCGCCCGGGGCACGGTGGATCGGTATGTCAGGGTGTCGAAGAACTCCAGGTGATTTCCGGCGGGAATGCGTCGGGACTGTTCCCCACCGGACTAGTGTCGGCTTCCGAGTCCGGGGCCGACAGTATCACCAAGTATGTGGTGTCGCCGTCCCGCATCTCGAACTGGGTGACTGCGGGGTCAGGGACAAAGCCCGGCTCCCGCTCCATGATCTTCTCCCGGATGGCGTTTTGCCGCGGCGTCATGGCGGCGGCGAATTCCGGATCGCTGGCCGCGTCGGGGTCAGCGCTTCCGTAGGTGAAGACGAGGGGGCAGCCCTGCCTCTGTATCGTGTCGATGACGTCACCATAGGTCCCCCAAACGCCCACGCCGCAGGCCGGGAAGAACAGCTCCGCGTCCGCCGCCGTCACCTGAGAGAAGGTCTCCCCATCGTCCCAGGTACAGTAGATCCCGCCGTCGTCGGGGTCCACATAAGCGGCGAACAGGTACTCCCCTGTAACGGGCTCCGTGGGGAGGGGGACCAAGTCGTCCTCGGTCCACGGGGAGGTGGCGAAGACCGACCCAGTGCCGAGGACCACCAGACAGGCCAGGGCCAGGGTCAATACCGTGGTCCTTCGGGTCTTCATGATAGCCCGGATCCGCTCCTCGATGGCGGTTTTGCTGAAATGGCTGACCAGGGGGACCCGGTGGCTCCGGGCCTCTACCATGCGGATCAGCGTCCTGGCGTAGGCGGCCCGGGTCTCCACACCGAACTCCCGGACCACCGCCTCGTCGCAGGACAGCTCCAGGTCCCGGTTGGCCAGGACATACATCACCCACACCAGGGGGTTCCACCAGTGGAGGCACAGCGTCGCCGCCAGGACCAGTTTCGCCGCCCCGTCCAGCCGCCGGACGTGGACGTACTCGTGGGTCAGCACATAGGACATGGCCTCCTCGTCGGACCAGTCGGCGGACTTGGGCACCAGGATCACCGGGCGGAGCAGGCCGTAGGTAAGGGGCGTGGAGATCCGGTCGCACTGGCGGATGGCCAGGGGCCGGCGCAGCCGGTGACGATCCAGCCACCGCGCCGCGAAGGGGGCCTCCACCGG
>DVGP01000266.1 GCA_018712665.1 Candidatus Pelethomonas intestinigallinarum
CGCCAGCCCGGTGGTGCTGGTGATCGGCGCCAGGGGGATGAGCCTCTCCGCCCTGGCGGTGCTCCAGGGGTTCCTGGACTTCCAGCCAAACAGCGGCATCCGGGGCGTTATCTTCAACCAGTGCACCGCCGGAACCTACCGGCTCCTGGCGGAGACCCTGCCGAAGCGGTTCGGCGGCTGGGTGCGGCCCCTGGGCTACCTCCCCCCCATGAGGGAGTGTTCCCTGGAGAGCCGCCATCTGGGGCTGGTCACCGCCGGGGAAGTGTCGGATCTGGAGGAGAAGCTTCAGCGCCTGGCCCGTCAGGCGGAGGAGACCATCGACCTGGACGGTCTCCTGGCTCTGGCGGCGGAGGCCCCGGCCCTGACCTTCCCCCCTCCCTCCCCCCTTCCCTCCCTGGGCAGGGCCCGGATCGCCGTGGCCCGGGACAAAGCCTTCTGCTTCTACTACGAGGACAGCCTGGACGTGCTGCGGGACATGGGGGCGGAGCTGGTGGACTTCAGCCCTCTGACGGACGCCGCCCTGCCCCCGGACATCCAGGGGCTGTACCTGGGGGGCGGCTACCCGGAGCTCTACGCCCGGCAGCTCAGCGGGAACGCCGCCATGCGCACGTCCATTCGGACCGCCCTGGCAGGGGGACTGCCCTGTATCGCTGAGTGCGGCGGCTTCATGTACCTGACGGAGGCCATCGGGGACTTTCCCATGGTAGGCCATCTGCCGGGGAAGTGCTTCGACGCCGGGCGTTTGGTGCGCTTCGGTTACGTCACCCTCACCGCCCGGCGGGACAACCTCCTGTGCCGGGCCGGGGAGAGTGTCCGGGGCCATGAGTTCCACCACTGGGACTGCACGGACCCGGGGGACGGCTTCCTGGCGGAAAAAGCCACAGGCCGGAGCTGGCCCTGCGCCGTGGCCACAGACCGGCTCTACGCCGGGTACCCCCACTTCCACTTCCGGGCCAACCCGGCCTTCGCCCGGCGCTTCTACGAGACCTGTCTAGGCCTTGTTTGAACATTGGAAATGTGACCAATGGCGAGGGATTTTTTCGCCAGACAAGGCGATTTGACGCCGCGATACTCTGTGTATCGCAAGGAAAATCAACGCCATATGGCGGGAAAAGCCCCGCCATTTGGCATGTTGACATTTTTCAAACGAGGCCTAAAGGAGAGACATACGATATGATGGAGTACACACGGCCCATGGACATTGAAAACCGCAGCATGGAGATCATCACCGAGCTGCTGGGGGACCGGGCCATCCCCCCGGAGAATCTGCCGGTGGTCAAGCGGGTGATCCACACCACCGCCGACTTCGACTACGCGGAGAACCTGGCCTTCTCCCCCGGCGCGGTGGAAAAGGGGATCGCCGCCCTCCGCGCCGGGTGCCACATCGTCACCGACACCCAGATGGCAAAGGCCGGGATCAACAAGGCGGCCCTGGGGAAGCTGGGCGGCGAGGTCCACTGCTTCATGTCCGACCCGGACGTGGCGGAGGAGGCCAAGGCCCGGGGAGTAACCCGGGCGGTGGTGTCCATGGAGCGGGCGGCGGCGCTGGACATGCCCTGTATCTTCGCCATTGGCAACGCCCCCACGGCCCTGGTGTCCCTGAAGAGCCTGATGGACGCCGGGAAGCTGTCTCCGGCTCTCATCGTGGCGGTGCCGGTGGGCTTCGTCAACGTGGTGGAGAGCAAGGAGCTGATCCTGGCCTCCCCCGCCCCCCACATCGTGGCCCGGGGGCGGAAGGGCGGGAGCAACGTGGCCGCCGCCATCTGCAACGCCCTGCTCTACCAGATCGGCCGGTGAGGGCTGGGGACCTGACGAGAAACATTCAAAACACATGCCGCCCGCGGGGCGGGATAGGGGGACAACTATGGTACACTTTGTGGGCGCCGGCAGCGGCGCCAAGGACCTGATCACCGTCCGGGGGGCGAAGCTTTTGGGCGAGGCCGACGTAGTGATCTACGCCGGGAGCCTGGTGAACCCGGAGCTGCTGGAATACGTCAAGCCCGGCTGCGAGGTCCACGACAGCGCGAAAATGACCCTGGAGGAGGTCCTGGCGGTGATCCGGGACGCTGAGGCGGCGGGGAAGACCACCGTCCGCCTCCACACCGGGGACTCCAGCCTCTACGGCGCGGTCCGGGAGCAGTTCGACCCCCTGGAAGCGCTGGGCATCCCCTACGACGTCTGCCCCGGGGTCAGCGCCTTCTGCGGGGCGGCGGCGGCGCTGAAGGCAGAGTATACCCTGCCGGACGTGAGCCAGACCGTCATCATCACCCGGTGCGCCGGGCGGACGCCGGTGCCGGAGCGGGAGTCCATCCGCGCCCTGGCCGCCCACGGCGCCACCATGGTCCTCTTTCTCAGCACGGGGCTGACGGCCAAGGTACAGGAGGAGCTGCTGGCGGGAGGCGTCTCAGCGGACACCCCGGCGGCGGTGGTCTACAAGGCCACCTGGCCCGACGAGCGGATTTTGCGCTGCACCGTTGGCACCCTCCACGAGAGCGTCGCCGCCAGCGGGATCACCAAGACGGCCCTCATCGTGGTGGGCCGCTGCCTGGGAGATGAGTACCTTCGCTCCAAGCTGTACGACCCCGGCTTTTCCACGGAGTTCCGGGAGGCCAGCCGATGAAGCTGGCGGTCTTCGCCTTCAGCCGCCGGGGCCGGGACACCGCCCGCCGGTGTCTGACCGCCCTGGCCGGACCGGGGGACGAGTATCGGGCCTATGCCTCGGAGAGCTGGGCGGGAGAGGGCTTCTCCCCCATCCGCCCGCCCCTGGCGGACTTCACCGCCCCGGTGTTCGCCTGGGCGGACGCCATGGTGTTCGTGGGGGCCTGCGGCATCGCCGTCCGGGCCATCGCCCCCCACGTCCGGGACAAGGGGACGGACCCGGCGGTGCTGGCGGTAGATGAGCTGGGGCAGTTCGTCATCCCCCTCCTCTCCGGCCACATCGGCGGGGCCAACCGTCTGGCCGCCCGTCTGGCGGAGGCCGTGGGAGCCACGGCGGTGGTGACCACCGCCACCGACGTGAACCGCCGGTTCTCCGTGGACGAGTGGAGCGCCCGCCAGGGCCTCTGTATCGACGACATGGCCGCCGCCAAGGCGGTCTCCGCCGCCATTCTGGAGGGGCCTGTCCCTGTATGGAGCGACTTCCCCATCGCCGGGGACCTGCCCGCCGGTCTGGAGCCCGGGGAGAGCGGTCCCCTGGGGATCTGTATCTCCTGGCAACGGAAGTTCCCCTTTGACCGGACGCTGCTGCTGGTGCCGCCGGTGCTGCGGCTGGGAATCGGCTGCCGCCGGGGGACCTCCTCCGGGGCCATCGCCGCCCTGGCGGACCAGCTTTTGGCGGAGCACAACGCCCACCCGGCGGCGGTGGAAGCCGTGGCCACCATCGACTTAAAAAAAGACGAGACCGGACTGCTGGACTTCTGCCGGGACCGGGGCTGGCCCCTGTCCTGCTACAGCGCGGAGGAACTGGCGGCGGTGGAGGGGGACTTCACCCCCTCGGATTTCGTCCGCTCCGTCACAGGGGTGGACAATGTGTGCGAGCGGGCCGCCCTGCTGGGGGCGGAGCGCCTGCTGGTTAAAAAAACCGCCCGGGGCGGCGTCACCGCCGCCCTGGCGCTGAACGCTTGGGAGGTGCGCTTTGGGTAAGCTGATTGTAGTGGGCATCGGCCCCGGGGACTGGGAGGACATGACGGTCCGGGCGGACCGGGCCCTCCGGTCCTGCGACGTGATCGTGGGGTACCACGTCTATGTGGACTTGGTCCGGGACCGCTACCCCGACAAGGAATTTCTGACCACCGGCATGACAAGGGAGACGGACCGCTGCCGCATGGCCCTTGAGGCCGCCCGGGAGGGGAAGACCGTTGCCATGGTCTGCTCCGGGGACAGCGGCATCTACGGCATGGCCGGTCTGATCTATGAGCTCCGGGGAGAGGCGGCGGAGCCGGAGGTGGAGGTCATTCCCGGCCTCACCGCCGCCTGCAGCGGCGGGGCCCTGCTGGGGGCCCCCCTGACCCACGACTTCGCTGTCATCAGTCTCAGCGACCGGCTGACCCCCTGGGAGACGATCGAGAGGCGGCTGTCCGCCGCCGCATCGGCGGACCTGTCCATCGTTCTCTACAACCCCGCCAGCCACGGCCGTCCGGACCATCTCCGCCGGGCCTGCGACATCCTGCTGGAGACCCTGCCGCCCCAGCGGCTGTGCGGCGTGGCCCGGAACATCCGCCGGGCGGGTGAGAGCGCCCAGGTCATGCCCCTGGGGGAGCTCCGGGACTTCCCGGCAGACATGTTCTGCACGGTGTTCATCGGCAACAGCCAGACCCGGACCATCGGGGAGCTGCTGGTGACGCCCCGGGGGTACCGGGATGTATAAGTTCTGCGTCTTCGCCGGCACCACCGAGGGCCGGGAGCTGGTGGAGTTCCTGGCAGGCCAGGAGGATGTCTCCGTCACCGCCTGCGTGGCCACGGACTACGGCGAGGCCCTGCTGCCCCCGGCGGAGAATCTCACCGTCTCCGCCCGGCGCATGACGGCGGAGGAGATGGCGGACCTGCTGACCAGGGAGAGGTTCGACCTGGTGGTGGACGCCACCCACCCCTATGCCCGGGAGGTCACGGAGAACATCGCCGCCGCCTGTGAGAAAACCGGCACGCTCTATCTCCGCCTCCTCCGGGACGCGGAGGAGACCGCCGGGGACGCGGTCTTTGTCCCGGACATCCCCGCCGCCGTGACCTTTTTGGATCGGACCGACGGCAATATCCTGCTGACCACAGGCAGTAAAGAGATATTGCTTTACAGTAATATGCGGGGATTCGCGGACCGGGCCTACGCCCGGGTTCTGCCCATGGAGGAC
Organism: Candidatus Pelethomonas intestinigallinarum; assembly: GCA_018712665.1. GTDB lineage: Bacteria > Bacillota > Clostridia > Oscillospirales > Oscillospiraceae > Pelethomonas > Pelethomonas intestinigallinarum. The sequence continues at coordinate 4,845 of DVGP01000266.1, forward strand.
TCCCTCCGGGCCTGTCGGGAGGCGGGGCTGTCCCCCAGCCACATCATTGCCATGCAGGGGCCCTTTTCCCGGGAAATGAACGCGGCCATGCTGCGGTCCGTCTCCGCCCGGTATCTGGTGACCAAGGACACCGGCTGGGCCGGGGGATTTTCTGAGAAAGCCGCCGCCGCTCGGGAGGCCGGGGCTGTCCTGGTGACGGTGGGCCGTCCGCCCCAGAGGGCGGGGCTGGACCTGGGAGCCGTCATTGCCAGGCTCTGCCGGGACTACGGCCTCGCCTGGAGACCCCGGGTGTCCGTGGTGGGCATCGGCCCCGGCAGCCGGGAGGCCATGACCGGCGAGGCCCTCCGGGCCCTGTCGGAGGCGGAGTGCGTCATCGGCGCGGGCCGGATGCTGGAGGCGGTCTGCCGCCCCGGTCAGGCCCGGTACGAGGCCGTGGCCCCGGAGAAGATCGCCGCCTACATCCACGACCAC
>DVGP01000267.1 GCA_018712665.1 Candidatus Pelethomonas intestinigallinarum
ACTTTCGACTGTGTCCCCCTCCTAAGGACCACCCCCCCGCAACGACCAATGAGGGGGCTGCGGCCCCCTCTTTGGATTCTCCCTCCAGCAATCCCTTCGAGTCGTTTTCACCGTCGAACAGGGTTAATCCACCGGGAATCGGTAAAAAACGGCCCCGCAGGGGCCGTTCCGAGGCAAACCAGCGTAGCGTTTGCCGAGGAAGAAGGAGGCGCCGCGAAGCGACCGAAGCCTGACGCTTGCGGCAGGATGAGGGATGCGGAGCTTGTGCCGACGCGCGCCCCCCTTTGTGTCGTCGCGGAGGAGGGATCCATAAGGGAGGGACCCCATCGAAAGGGTCCCTCCCTTATGCGCCTTTTTGGTTACTTTTTCGGCGTCGAAAAAGTAACCCGGGGTGTGGGGCCGGGGAGGCCCCACAGAAAATGATCAATAAGGAATAAACGCAATATTCATATCCACCCGGGTCTCGATACCGGGGATGGACCCGCTGTCGGAGTACTGCCAGATGCGGTAGTCGTAGTACATGGTGGGCCAGGTGACGCCGTACTGGGCGAACCAGACGTCGTAGTCCGTCAGCCGGTCCAGATCATACATGGTGTAGCCCACGAAGTTGTTGTAGTAGAGCATGGGGGTGTAGCCCGCCTCGGCCACCGTCTCGCAGAAGGCGATGGCGCAGTCGGTGAGGGTATCGCCGTCCATGTTCCGGGTCCTGGCACTGCTGGAGCTGACGGTCTCCCAGTCGTAGACCACCGGGTAGTCCAAGGCCACCCCTACCTGGGCGAGATTGTCCAGGACGAACTCCGCCTCCTCCACGGCCTCCGTCTCATTAACGGCCTGGGAGAAGAAATAGACCCCCACCTTCAGCCCGGCGGCCTTGGCCCCGGTGATGTTCTGGACAAAGTACTGGTCCAGGTTGATAGTGCCCTCCTGGCCGTAGCCCCGGAAGCCCAGGCGGATCAGGGCGAACTCCACGCCGGAGGCGGCAACCTGCTGCCAGTCGATCTCCCCCTGGTGGGAGGACACGTCGATGCCGATGGTCGTGGTGTAGCCGGGGTCGTTGTAGTACATGACGCTGCCATTCTGGACAAAGAGGTTGCTGTCATAGGGGGCTACCGCCGCCTCACGCTCCAGGGGATAGTAGTTGTTGCGGTAGGTGATGTACCCCACCTGGGCCGGGTCCCGCTCCTCCTCGTACTCCCAGCTGCTGATCCGGGAGACGATGGCGCAGATCTCCCCCCGGTTGATGCTCTCCTCCGGGTGGTAGTAGCGGTAGCGGCCCTCCACAGTACCGGTGAGGATGCCCTCCTCATAAAGCGCCGTCAGGTAGCCGTCATATGTATCCGCGAAGGGCGGCGTGCCGTCGCTGGGGCTCAACCCCATGGCCACCGCCGCCACCCGGCCCACGGTCAGGCGCGTGATTGGGTCGTCCAGACTGATGATCTCCCCCTCATACAGGCATCCCAGCTCCAGAGCCAGGGCCAGGTAGCCGGAGGCCCAGTGGCTGTCGGTCATCTCCTGCTCCGGGTAGCCCGCCGCCATCAAAATCATCTTCAGGGCCTCCCCGGCGGTGAGGTCCCGCCCGGCCTGGAAGGTCCCGTCGGGATAGCCTCCCACCACGCCCTTGGCGTTCAGCTCCCGGACGTAGGTGAAGTACCAGTCGCTCTCCACCACATCGGAGAAGGGGTTGATCCAGTTGGATAGATCCAGCTCCTCCTCTTCCGCCGGCGCCTCGCCGCTCCACTGAGCGGTGACAGTGAGGTTGCCGTCAGCGATCTCCTCCCCGGTGAGCAGGTCCCCGTCATCGGTATACCAGCCCTGGAAGGTCAGATCGCTCCACACCGGGGTGGGCAGCTCCCCATAGGCGTAGCCCACCGGGTAGAACACAGTCTGGTTCTCCACTTCTCCCCCCGCGGGTTCAAAGTGGATGTAGCAGTAGTCGTCGGGCCCGGCATTGTCATACTCCCCGTAGAGGAAGAGGTAGGCCTCCCGCAGCCGCCGCTCCACCAGGTGGTCCAGCACCTGGGTCCCCTGGTGGCACCAGGTGGCAATGGCGTTGACCACCTCCGCCTCGGTGTAGTTGTCGATCCCCTGGATCAGGTAGGAGCAGAACCGGTAGGTGGGGTTCATCCACTGGGTGCCCAGGGTATAGGTCATGGAAACCATGGCGTCAAACTGGTATTGGGTGACGGAGATGCCATAGTCCAGCAGCAGGCCGTTGACCTTCTCCTCCGTGTCCGCCAGGTCCTCACGGAAGAGCATGTCCGCCTCCTCCTCGGTGATGCCGTCAGGGTAGTCCGCCGGATCGCAGGCAGTGCCGTAGCCGATGTACCAGTTCCCCCGGTCGTCGGCATAGGGCATGTCGCGGTAGCCCTCAAATTCCTCAATGAGAGCCACCCCCTCGTCGCTGGTGACGAAGATCTCCACGGCCAGGGCCCCGGAGGGCAGCAGGGTCAGCACCACAAGCGCGCTCAGAAATAAGGACAGGAATTTCTTCATAAGTCTTCTCACTTTCTCGCGGATCTCCGGCGGGCGTTCGACAAGTATCGACGATAGTTTACCATAACCATGCCGCAAAGGAAAGTGGGAAATTCAAGATTTTACAAAATTATAAGGTTTTCGTCTCCGGATTCTCCAGGTCCCGCATGGCCCGGCCGAACACGAAGAAGAAGGTGATGGCCGACACCACCACGGAGATGAAGTCGCTGATCGGCTCCGCCAGAAACACCGCGAACACCTTATTCTCAAAGAACATGGGCAGCAGGAAAATCAAGGGGATCAGCAGGATCACTTTCCGCAGGCAGGCGATAAAGAGGGACGCCTTGGCCCGGCCGATGGCCGTGAAGGTCTGCTGCACCGCCATCTGGATGCCGAAGAGCCCCATGGACGCGGTGTACAGCCGCAGCGTCCACACAGCAGTGTTCAGCAGCTCCTCGTTGTCGTTGAAAATGCGGATGAAGAACGTGGGAAACAGCTGGATCAGGGCCCACATGACCATGGTGAAGGTCAGGCTCACCGTCACCAGCCAGCGAAAGGCCTCCTTCACCCGCTGGACATTCCCCGCCCCGTAGTTGTAGCTGATGATGGGCTGGGCCCCCTGGCCAATGCCCTGGTTGGGGATCCAGACCATCTGCATGATGGTGCTGGCCACCGTCATGGCGCCCACGGCGATGTCGCCGCCGTAGCGCTGGAGGGAATTGGTAAAGGAGATATTCAGCAGCGCCTCCGTCACCTGCATGATGAAGGGCGCCAGTCCCAGGGCCGCCACCGGCGCCATCACCTTCAGCTTGGGACGGAAATACCGGACCCGCAGGCGGAGCTTCGTCCGCTTCCCCACCAGGAACAAAACGATCAGCACGCCGGAGAGGGCCTGGGAGATCACCGTGGCCAGGGCCGCGCCCTCCACCCCCATGTCAAGGGCGTAGATAAAGATGGGGTCCAGCACGATGTTGCACACCGCGCCCGCCACCACGGTGAGCATGGAAAAGCGGGTGAAGCCCTGGGTGGTGATGAAGAGGTTCATGCCCAGGGCCATCATCACAAAGATCGATCCGCCGGCATAGATCCGCATGTAGGGCAGGGCGTAGATGATGGTCTCCTCGCTGCACCCGAACAGCCACAGCAGAGGCTCGCCCCACAGCCAAAAGGCCGCTGTCAGCACCAGCGACACCGCGATCAGGCAGGTGAAGCAGTTGCCCATGATCTCCTCCGCCGTCTTGTCGTTGCCCTGGCCCATGGCGATGGCCGCCCGGGGCGCGCCGCCCTGGGCCACAAGGTAGGTAAAGGCGGAAATGAGGTAGGTCACCGGGAAGCACAGGCCCACGCCGGTCAGGGCCACTGTCCCAACATCCGGCATGTGGCCGATGTAGATCCGGTCTACAATATTATATAGTAAGTTCACCAGCTGGGCCACCACTGTGGGCAGGGCCAGCTTCAGCAGCAGGCCGCCGATGGGCGCCGTACCCAGCTGGGCGGTGGTGTCGCCGCCGCGTTGATTTCCCTCCATAGAGATTTGTCTTCCTTTCCCGAGGGCTGTCCCCTCGCCGCAGGATAGTATATCACAGCCTCTACCCTTTGTCACGCCTAATTTTGTTCGTTTCAGAACCTTACTTTTCTCCGCCTGCCCCCTTTACAACCGGGATAAGACAGGCTATAATAACGCGGCGCTGGTCCCAGAGGCAAAGCCCGCGGCATTTCGCCCGGCCGGGACAGCGAAAAAGCCGCCCCATTGGGGCCAGGGAGGAAACGCGCTATGGTCCATCTTCTTCTTGCCGTCATCTACCTGTCCTTCATCAGCCTGGGTCTGCCGGACGCCCTGCTGGGCTCCGCCTGGCCCACCATATACGGGGAGCTGGGGGTCCCGGTGTCCTACATGGGGATCATCTCCATGATCATCTCCGCCGGCACCGTCGTCTCCAGCCTTTGCAGCGACCGGCTGACCCGGCGGCTGGGCGCCGGCGGGGTCACCGCCCTCAGCGTGGGCGTCACCGCCGCCGCCCTCTTCGGCTTCTCCGTCAGCCGCTCCTTCCTGGCCCTGTGCCTGTGGGCGGTGCCCTACGGCCTGGGAGCGGGCAGCGTGGACGCGGCGCTGAACAACTATGTGGCCCTCCACTACACCAGCCGCCACATGAGCTGGCTCCACTGCATGTGGGGCATCGGGGCCTCCCTGGGCCCCTACGCCATGACCTTTGCCCTGGCCGGCGGCCAGGGGTGGAACATGGGCTACCGGTACATCAGCTTCCTGCAGATCGGTCTGACAGTGATCCTGGTGCTGAGTCTGGGTCTGTGGAAGGGCCGGTCCGGGGCGGCGGAAAGTGGAGAGGAACAGGCCCTCCCCCTGCGCCGGGCCATCACGGCCCCCGGAACCCGGGAGATGATGCTGCTGTTCTTCTGCTACTGCGCCCTGGAGACCACCGCGGGACAGTGGGCCAGCAGCTACCTGGTCCTGGCCCGGGGCCTGGATGAGCAGACGGCGGCGGGCTGCGCCAGCCTGTTCTACCTGGGCGTCACCGGGGGCCGGGCCCTCAGCGGGTTTCTGACCATGCGCCTGAGCGACCGGAGCATGGTCCGGCTGGGTCTGGCGATGATCACTGTGGGCGTCCTGGCCCTGCTGCTGCCCCTGGGGCCGGCGGCGGCCTTCGCGGGGTTCGTCCTGACGGGTCTGGGCTGCGCCCCCATCTACCCCTGCGCCATCCACGCCACCCCGGAGCTCTTCGGGGCGGACCGGTCCCAGGCCCTCATCGGCATCCAGATGGCCAGCGCCTATGTGGGCACCTGCCTGATGCCGCCCCTCTTCGGCCTCATGGCCAACCACATCAGCGCCGCCCTCCTGCCCTGGTACCTGGTGGTGTTCCTGGCGGGCATGGCCCTGGCCCACCAGCGGCTCTACCGCCGCTGCGGAGGATCAGGCACAGCACTTTGAAATCAAATCAGCGCCGGAGGGCCTCTGCGGTCCTCCGGCGCTGATTTTTATGATAGTATTCAAACACAGAAATCCCGTGATCTATCTCTTCATACCATGCTTTGTCTCACGCAAGAAGATCGTCACGCCATAAATACCGCAAATCAAAAGAATGATGTCCTCATACGCGCTGAAGATCACGGATTTGATCCCTGTCAATCCCCAAATGGTCAGTAACGCGAGGAGCAATTTATTCTTCCTGCTATACCCCGCGTATACGGTAATCCCCAAGCTGACAACGGGGCAAGGCATGATATGTGTCACCATTTGCGGAAAGCGGTTTCCCAGCAGGAAGGAGATCAGCGGGTAGAGCAGATAAAGAACCAGCAGCAGGCGCTGCCAACCATTGGGCTTCGCAAGGCTGTCATCCCGGTTGTGCCAGCTCTCATACAAAAACAGAGTGCCACAAAGCAGGTACAGCGGAAGCGCGAAATATTTTTGGATAGGCTCCGTTCCATACCAGGCAAAAAACACAACGCCAATCAATAAGTGAATGATCCCAAGGGCAAATTTAGCGGCCCACTTCACCTTACAGGAATACGACGCTATCACAGCCGCGACGGCAAACAGGAGCAAGCCGGCCTGGAGTGCCGCTGTTTGCTCGTTATAGGCGCCTATGACAGACCAAAAAGCTTGCGCGTCCACACGCCCGCCTCCGTCACTTCACCGCCAGGATGTCGCTGGCCACGGGGACATAGAACCGCTGGGCCACCTCCCCCTGGTCCCGGGTCTGGCCCAGGAGCCACATGAGCTTGGCGGTCACCGCCTCGGTGGTCATGTCGTAGGCCTCCAGGATGGGCAGGTCCCGCTTGATGACGGTGCCCACGTGGTAGACGGACAGGTCGCTGCCCTCGTTCTCCACCTGGGTGGTCATCACCACCGTCTTTCCCTGGTCCAGCCCCCGCTTCACCGCCTGGTAGAAGTCCCCGGCCTTGTAGGTGGGCAGACCCCCCACCCCGAAGCTCTCGATGATGAGGGCGTCGTTCCGCTCCAGCAGGTAGTCCACCACGCCGCAGTCCGTGCCGGGGATCAGCTTCAGCAGGGCCACCTTGTCGTCCACCCGGTCGCTGAAGATGGGCTCCGGGGCGCACTCCGGCCGGATATAGCGGATCAGCCGCCCGTCCTGGACCAGGGCCAGCACCGGGTAGTTGATGCTGGAGAAAGCCTCGAAGCTCTTGCTCCGGGTCTTTCGGGCCCGGGTGCCCAATATCACCTTGCCGTTGAACACCAGCACCACCCCCGTCATGTCCGAGGCCGCCACGGTGAAGGCGTCCCGGAGGTTCTGCTTAGAGTCGGTGGTCTCAAAGCCGATGGGCTTCTGGGCTCCGGTGAGGACGATGGGCTTGGGGCTGCGCTGGATCAGGTAGCTGAGGGCGGCGGCGGTGTA
>DVGP01000268.1 GCA_018712665.1 Candidatus Pelethomonas intestinigallinarum
GGGAAAATTGGCCTGCCGAGCCGGTCGGACCGCCGCCAGCGAAACTCTAGAGCGAGGCCCATCGCAAGAAAAACAAGGAGGGCGCCTGGAGCTGCCTTGCAGCTCCAGGCGCCCTCTTTGGCTTTCAGCCGGCTTACAGCACGGCCAGCAGGACAAAGTTGAGAATGAAGAGAATGGTGGCGACCCAGAGGATGGGGTGGACGTCCTTGGCCCGCTTGGTGCAGCACTTGACAACGCAGTAGAAGATGAAGCCAAAGGCGATGCCGTAGGAGATGCTGTAGCACAGAGCCATGAACAGCCCGGCGAAGAAGGCGGGAACCGCCTCGGCGAAGTCGTCCCACTTGATCTCCCGGAAGGAGGAGACCATCATCATGCCCACGACCACCAGGGCGGGAGCGGTGGCGGCGTAGGGAATGGCGCTGACGAAGGTGGACAGGAAGGCGCTGGCGATGAAGCACAGCGCCACGACCACGCTGGTCAGACCGGTGCGGCCGCCGGCGCCGATGCCCGCGGCGCTCTCCACGAAGGTGGTGGTGTTGGAGGTGCCGAAGATGGCGCCGATGGAGGTGGCGGTGGCGTCGGCAAAGAGGGCCTTATCCATCTTGGACTTGAAGCCGTTGTTGGTCTCCAGGGCCTTCTCGTCCTCAGCGCTGAAGATGCCGCTGCGGCGGCCGGTGCCGATGAAGGTGCCGATGGTGTCGAAGGTGTCCGACAGGCTGAAGGAGAAGATGGTGATGAGCACCAGGGGAAGCCTGCTCATGTCGGAGAACAGGGAGCCGAAGCCCGCGCTGGTAAAGATGACGCCGAAGGTAGAGGGCAGGGCGGCGCAGGCCTCGGAGAAGCTGACGGTGTTGGAGGTGACGGTGACGCCCATGGGGATGCCGATCAGGGTGGTGACAATGATGCCGATGAGGATGGCGCCCTTGACCTTCAGGACCTGGAGAACCACAATCAGCACCAGGCCGATGAGGAACAGCCAGAAGGCGGGCTGGTTCAGGGTGGACAGGGCGGGGACGCCGCCGCCGAAATTGATGATGCCGACGTTCAGCAGCCCTATGTAGGCGACAAACAGGCCGATGCCGCCGCCGATGGCGTTCTGAAGGCTGGCAGGAATGGATTTGATGATGTGCTTGCGGATCTTGGTGACGGTGATGAAGATGTTGAATAGGCCGCAGATAAACACCATGGTCAGGGCCTCCTGCCAGGTGAATTCCAGGGCGAAGCAGACCGTGTAGACGAAGAAGGCGTTCAGGCCCATGCCGGGGGCCTGGGCGTAGGGGACGTTGGCCACCAGACCCATGACCAGGGTGCCGATGACCGCGGAGATGATGGTGGCCAGGAACACCGCGCCCCACTCCATCCCCGACTCACTGAGGATACTGGGATTGACCACAATGATGTAGGCCATGGCGAAGAAGGTGGTAAAGCCCGCCACGACCTCCGTGCCGACGGAAGTGCCGTTTTCTTTGAGTTTGAAGAATTTCTCCATGCTTGTATCGCTCCTCTCTCATAAAACAGTTGGCGCCGCCGCTCCCGCTGTGGGAGCGCACACAACGGCGGCCCTGCAAGTGAATTGTACTATAGGGCCGCAAAAAAAGCAACAGGGGACCGTGAAATATTGGACCCTGTTTGAAAAATGTCAACATGCTCAAACAGCGGATCTTTTTCCGCCATACGGCGTTGATTTTCCTTGCAATACACAAAGTATTGCTGCGTCAAATCGCCCTGTCTGGCGAAAAAATCTCTCGCTGTTGGGCACATTTCCAATTTTCAAACAGGGTCTATGGCTTAATAAGAAATCGCTGGGAGCCTCAGTTGTAGCGGTTCTGCGCCTCCGCCACGCCCCGCTCCATGACGCAGAGCGCGGCGTCCACCGCCCGGGACACCGCGTCCTCCACCACCTTCCGCTCGGCGGAGGAGAAGTTTCCGATGACCCAGTCCACCATCTCGTGATCCGGGTGGGCCGGGGCGCCCACCCCCACCTTTACCCGGGGGAACTGGTCCGTGCCTAGGTGGGCGATGATGTTTTTCAGGCCGTTGTGGCCGCCGGCGCTGCCCCCGGCCCGGATGCGGAGCTTCCCCAGGGGCAGGGACACATCGTCGGAGATGACCAGCACATGGTCCGGCGGGATCTTGTAGAACCCGCCGGCCAGCTTCACCGCCTCGCCGCTGAGGTTCATAAAGGTCTGGGGCTTCAGCACCAGCACCCGCTGGTCCCCCAGCCGCAGGTCCCCGGTGAGGGCCCGGTACCGCAGGCGGTTAATCTTGATCCCCTCCCGCCGGGCCAGCTCATCCGCCGCCATGAAGCCGATGTTGTGCCGGGTCCCCTCGTACTGCTTGCCCGGATTCCCCAGACAGACCAGCAGCCACTGATAGCCGCCGGAGGTTTTTCCAAATGCCATATCCTTTTCTTCCTTTTTGGTTTGCTCTGCCGGCTCCGCCGGCAGGGGGATGTTTTGATTTTACTGAGCCCAGGAGCTTCTTTCAGAAAGACTGCCATTCTATTTCGATAGCATGTGGGGGCTGCGCTCCCCCACACCCCGGGGAGGGGGAGTTTCGCCCCCCGGGCGAAGGGAGTATCGGGGGCTGCGCGCCCCCGAACCCCGCGGTTCACTTTTGGACGCCCAAAAGTGAACCGAAAAACCGCCAAAACCAAGGTTTTGGATTCCTTTTTCTAATCGGTCTCTATCAGATTTGGAACATTTCTGCACCGAATCAGGTTTTTGTCATCTGATCTACAGCGGGTCTATCGACGAGACTTCGGCCTCCGGCCCTGTTAAAGAGATGGATGTTTCTGTTGATGCTTGTCGAAACATGGTTCTTGAGACGTACCCTCGGGAGTATCTAAAGAAATTTAGGGTAGGTCCCATCTATGCTGGGGGG
>DVGP01000269.1 GCA_018712665.1 Candidatus Pelethomonas intestinigallinarum
GTACAAGCGTTTTCGCCAGCGGCGAAAACCTTGGCGCAAGGCGGGATTCATTCCCGCCGCGCAAGTCAAATCTTAAGGGGTCCCCGGACAGTCCGCAGGACTGGCTGGGGGGGATTCCAAAGGGGGACAGGCGTCCCCCTTTGTGTCGTCGCGGGGGTGGGGTACATAGGGGAGGGACCCCATCGAAAGGGTCCCGCCCCTATGCGTGCTTTTGCCTACTTTTCCCACGAGGGAAAAGTAGGTCGGGGTCCGGGGGCGACGCCCCCGAGGAACTACTTCCTCTTCCCCCGGCTGTTATTGTTGTAGTAGTCATCATAGGCCTTGATGATCCGCTGGACCATCACATGCCGCACCACGTCCTGGTCCGTCAGCTCGCAGATGCCGATGCCCTCCACGTTCTTCAGCACCCGCAGGGCCTCCTTCAGCCCCGAGGTCTTGTCCGCCGGCAGGTCGATCTGGGTGATGTCGCCGGTGATGACCACCTTGGAGTTGAAGCCCATCCGGGTGAGGAACATCTTCATCTGCTCCCGGGAGGTGTTCTGGGCCTCGTCCAGGATGATGAAGCTGTCGTCCAGGGTCCGGCCGCGCATGTAGGCCAGGGGGGCCACCTCGATGTTCCCACGCTCCAGGTACTTCTGGTAGGTCTCCGCCCCCAGCATGTCGAAGAGGGCGTCGTACAGGGGCCGCAGGTAGGGGTCCACCTTGCTCTGGAGATCCCCGGGCAGGAAGCCCAGCCGCTCCCCGGCCTCCACGGCGGGGCGGGTGAGAACGATGCGGTTGATCTGCTTGTCCCGAAAGGCCGCCACGGCGGCGGCAACCGCCAGATAGGTCTTGCCCGTGCCGGCGGGGCCCACGCCGATGGTCACCGTGTTCTTCATCACCGACTGGACGTAGCGCTTCTGACCGATGGTCTTGGCCTTCACCGGCCTGCCCTTGGCGGTGATGCACACCACGTCCTGGGTCAGCTCGCTGACCTTGTCCTCCTGGCCCTTCCGGGCCAGGCCGATGACGTAGCGCACCGTCTGCTCCCCGATGGTCTCCCCCCGGCTGGAGAGGGTCAGCAGGGCGTGGATGGCCTTGGCCGCCAGCATGACGTCCTCCGGCTCCCCGTTGATCCGCAGCTCCCCCTCCCGGTTGGTGACCAGGACCTGGAACTCCTCCTCGATGAGGCGGATGTTCTCGTCAAAGGAGCCGAAAATGTTTACCGCCTGCTCCAGCCGGTCAATCTCTATCCTCTGTTCCATGTGCTCTTGCCTTTACTCCTTTGGTATCTCAACAAATTGGCCGATCTGCTCCCGGCACTCGGCGGTGAGGGTGACCAGCAGGGTGTCCCCCTCCACCTGTCCGGTGAGCTCCCGGGAGAGGACCTCCCCGTCCCCGATGTACCCCGCCAGGCGCGATGTCAGCACCTGGTCGGCCAGGGCCAGGGCCTCCTCCTCCGTCCGCCGGCGCTCCTCCAGCTCATAGTGCCGGACCACGGCGGTCTCCGTGGTGACGGGCAGGGGGATGCCGCCGGGCAGACTCCAAGTATCCCAGGATAATATTTTATCACAGTTGTCCAGTGAAATGCTACTGCCAAAATACAAGTTTATCCTCTTTTTTCCCACCAGGAGGGCCCGATAGGTCTCCTCCTCCCCGGTGTACCGCTTCTCCGCCGCCGTCAGAGGCACCCGGCACTGGAGGGTGTACCAGGTCCGGCCATAGACCACCCCCATGCCCCGGAGGTACCGGACCCCGGAGTAGTCGTCCTCCACCACCCCGGAGATAAGGAGCTGGCCCGCCGTCACCGTGGTCCCCGGCAGCACCATCTTCTCCCCGTCCCAGGGCTGGATGGCGGTGACCAGGGCGTCCTTGGCCGCCACGGTGTTCCCCGGCTGGCGCTTGCTGATGATCTCCGGGGCCTCGACCCGCTCCCGGACCTGGACGTAGGCCCGGCAGCCCCGGACGTTGATGGCGATATAGCTCAGCTCCGGCAGGTCCAGCAGCAGGTCGTTGCGGAGCCGGAAGGAGCTGACGCCGTAGCCGTAGGTCCCGAAGGCCACCCCGTGCTCCTCCAGGACCCGGAGGATGGTCTGGTCGGAGACGGTCATGTTGCCCTCGATCTCAATATCCCAGATAAAGAAGGATCCGTAGAACAGCCCCAGCAGGCACAGCCCCGTGGTGACCCACAGGCCGTAGCGGTGGCGCAGGCGGCCCAGAAAAAAGGGCGTGCCCCGCCAGCCCACCGCCGTCAGCTGGCAGTCCAGCCGCTTTGAGAGCTTCCGCAGCCGCTTCCAGTCCCGCCGGGCCAGGGTGAAGGTGAAGGCCACCGGCGACTCCCAGCGGAGGTCCCAGAAGGGGATGCCGTACTCCCCGCAGATGTTCAGCACCCGCTCGGGGAAGCCGCTCTCCACCCGGGCGGTGACCTCGCCTTTCAAGAGGTTTGTGATCTCCTTGAGCATCCTATTCCACCCACTCCACTCGCTCGATGGTCCCCCGCACCCGCAGGGCCTCCCCGGTCATGCTCACCAGCTCCAGCCCCCGGCCGTGGATGCGCACCACGGCCTTCTCGGCGTTGACGGCGATCTCCTCCCCGCCGTAGGAGAGGATGCCCCGGTGGTTCTCCATGTAGAACTCCCGGTTCCCCACCACCTCCACGTGGGGCAGCCCCGCCACCACGTCCGCCGGCAGGTCGAACAGCTCCGCCGCCCCGGTCAGCACCCCTTTTCGTCCCCTGTTTTTGTCCATATTCCCACCTCACAGACATATCTATGCGGCGGCGGAAAATTTTATTTGGAAACCTCTTGACAGAGACCGCCATTTGTATTATTGTATTGTTGTACTAAGTGCTTAGTACAATCACACAAGGCAAGCCGACGGGGCGGAGCAGTCCTCTCCCCCGCCGGACAGGGCCCGGTCCGGGGCGGGAAAGGAGACATGAGATGGACTGGACATTCACCAATGACCGGCCTGTGTGGCAGCAGCTTACCGAGCAGCTGACCTTGCGGATCCTGAAGGGGGAGTACCCGCCGGGGAGCCGCCTGCCCGCCGTGCGGGAGGTGGCGGCCCAGGCCGGGGTGAACCCCAACACCATGCAGCGGGCCATGGCCCAGCTGGAGCAGGACGGCCTGGCGGTGGCCAACCGCACCGCCGGGCGCACCGTCACCGAGGACGCCGCCGTCATCCAGGAGGCCCGGCGGGCCCGGGCTATGGCGGCGGTGGCAGAGTGCCTGCGCGTACTGGCGGACCTGGGGTACGCCCCGGAGGAGGCCGCCGAGATCATCAGGGAGGGATTGAACCATGAATGAAATTCTGGTGGCCTGTACGGGCCTGACCAAACGCTACGGCCACAAGGCCGCCCTGAACGGGGTGGACCTGAAGCTGGGCCGGGGCCGCATCGTGGGGCTGCTGGGTCCCAACGGCAGCGGCAAAACAACGCTCATTAAGATCCTCTGCGGGCTGCTCCAGCCCACAGACGGAGCCGTGGCCATCGACGGACAGGCGGTGGGCACGGCCAGCAAGGCCATCATCAGCTACCTGCCGGACCGGATGTACTTCGCCGACTGGATGCGGGCCTCGGACCTCATCGACCTGTTCGCCGACTTCTACAAGGACTTTGACCGTGCCAAGTGCCTGGCCATGTGCGCCAGCCTGGGGGTCACCCCCAGCGACCGGCTGAAGACCATGTCCAAGGGCACCAAGGAGAAGATGCAGCTGGTGCTGGTCATGGCCCGGAAGGCCCAGCTCTACCTGCTGGATGAGCCCATCGCCGGGGTGGACCCCGCCGCACGGGATTACATTCTCAACACCATCCTCACCAACTACAACGAGGAAGGGACGGTCCTCATCTCCACCCACCTGATCTCCGACATCGAGAAGGTGCTGGACGAGGCCGTCTTCCTCAAGGACGGCCAGGTGGTCCTCCACGACAACGTGGACGCCATCCGGGAGCGGGAGGGCAGGAGCGTGGACGCCCTGTTCCGGGACGTGTTCCGGGCCCATAATTACGAAGGAGGTGCTCTCTGATGCTGGGTAAGCTTCTCAAATATGACCTGCGGTCCATGCTCAAGCAGTTCGCCTTCATCTGGCCCGCGGCGCTGGTGATGGCGGTGGTCAACCGCTTCACCATAGGACTGCTGGACAGCGGCGACACCTTCCCGGAGCTGGTCTCCGGCATGTCCATGCTGATCTATGTGTTCATCCTCATGGCGCTGTACGTCGTATCCCTGCTGTTCATCATCCAGCGGTTCTACAAGGGTCTGCTGGGGGATGAGGGGTACCTGATGTTCACGCTGCCGGTGAAGAGCTGGCAGCTGGTCCTCTCCAAATTCCTGTGCGCCCTGATCACTACGATCATCAGTGTCCTGGTCGCCGCGCTGTCCATCTGCATCTTAGCACCCCTGAACTTCTCGGATATTGGCGCGTTCTTCCGCGTGCTGGCCTCCTTTGATGGACAGATCGCGGTGCTTTTCCTGGAGGTGCTGATTCTTTCGCTGGCCGCCCTCTCCTATATGTACCTGGAATTCTATCTGTCCATGGCCATCGGGCACCTGTTCAACAAACATCGTGTCCTGATAAGCGTTGTGGCCTTCCTGGCCATCGGTGTGGTCATGAACATCATCACCACCCTGGTGGGAGTGACCGCCATCGAGGTCGGAACGGAATTTTTGATGGATCTGGTCATGGGCGCTGGGGAGTGGGCCGCCTGGCACACCGCTGTCTGGTCATTGATCGCCTATACTGTCATTCCCGCCGCTGTCTTTTTCTTCATCACCAACTACATTCTCAAGCACCGTCTGAATCTGGAATAAGCATCACATTCACAAAACCGGCCCGGGCAGGCATGACCTGTCCGGGCCGTTCATATGCTCTTGGGGGGAGGTGACGGAATGAAGAAGCTGCTGCCGGCGCTGGCCGTCCTGGCCTTCACCGCCGGGCTCCTGGCATGGCCAGAGGCGGTCTCCGCCGCCGTCCGGGAGGGACTGACCCTGTGCTATCAGACGGTAATCCCCTCCCTCTTCCCCTTCTTCGCGGCGGTGGGCCTGCTGACCCGGCTGGGGCTGGCCCGGTGGCTGCAGGGGCTGTGCCGGCCCTTCATGGGGCCCATGTTCCGCCTGCGCGGGACCTGCGCCATGCCGCTGCTGGCGGGACTGCTGGGGGGATACCCCTCCGGGGCCCAGACCACCGCGGAGCTCTGGCGGCAGGGCCAGCTCTCCCGGCGGGAGGCGGAACTGCTGCTGGGCTTCGCCAACAACTGCGGCCCCGCCTTCCTCCTGGGCTTCATCGGCGCGGGGGTCCTGGGCAGTCCTCGGGTTGGAGTGTGGCTGCTGGTGGTCCACATCGCCGCCGCCCTGGTAACAGGGATGGTCCTCTGCCGTTTGATTCCCGGCCGCGAGGCCCCTCCTTCCCTTCCCACGGCGGGGACACAGGAGGGGAGCCTCCCCCGGGCGGTCACCGCCTCGGTGGCCGGGGCGCTGACCTCCACCCTCAGCATCTGCGCCTACGTGACGCTGTTCCGGGCGGTGATGGCCCTGCTGCCGGGGGATCTGCCCGCCTGGGCCATGGGGTTTTTCGAGCTGGTGTCCGGCGCGGCGGCCCTGGAGCCGGGACAGGCGGGCTTTGTCACCGCCGCCGGTCTGGCCGCCTGGGGCGGGCTCTCCGTCCACTGCCAGACCATGGCGGTGACGGAGGGGCTGAGCCTGCGCTGGCACTGGGCGGGGAAGGCGATCCAGGCAGGGGTGTCGGTGCTGCTTGCCCTCCCGGCGGCAAAGGTCCTATATTGACGATGTGGGGCCCGAAGGCCCCACATCGCAAATGAACTTATCGCTTCCCCTTGTCGTAGGGAATTCCCTCCGCCTTGGGAGCCCGGGACTTCTTGGAGGTGAAGGCCAGGACCACCAGGGTGATCAGGTAGGGCAGCATCCGGTAGATATGGGCGCTGATCCCCAGCTCATTGAGGAAGAACACGCCGTCCCCGTTGATGTCGATGCTGGAGTAAGAGGCGGCAACGCACTTGAACAGGCCGAAGATCAATGCCGCCCCGGCGATATTGCCGGGCTTCCAGTTGCCGAAGATCATCACCGCCAGGGCCAGGAAGCCGAAGCCCGCCACATCTCCGGTAGCGGCGCAGTTGGCGGTCGTCAGAGCGTAGACGAAGCCGCCCATGCCCGCCAGCGCCCCGGAGATGGTGGTGCCCACATACCGCATCCGGTAGACGTTGATACCCAGGGAATCCGCCGCCTGTGGGTTCTCGCCGCAGGAGCGGAGCCGCAGGCCAAAGCGGGTCTTGTAGAGGATGATGGACAAAACCACAAACAAAATGATGCAGATGTAGGTGGCCAGGTAGGTCCTGTTGATGAAGGTCTCACCCAAAAAGCCCATCTCATCGTTCCGGCCATAGCCGAAGTTGCTCTTGCGGATCATAAACCAGCTGGCCGCGTCGCCGGTGTACATCTGGAGGGTGTTCTGATTGGCAATGATGCGGATGAGGAAGAGCACCAGAGCGGGCGCCATCAGGTTGAGGGCGGTGCCGCCGATGGTCTGGTCCGCCTTCAGATTCACCGAGGCGAAGGACAGCAGCAGGGAGAACAGCGCCCCCATGGCCGCCGCCACCAGCATGGCCAGGAACATGAAGCCCTGGAGCGCCACCCAGTCCCCCGCGGCCTTGGCGGCGTCAAAGACGCCGGCCTGCTGGGTCAGGTTGACAAACAAGACGCCGGCAAAGGCGCCGAAGATCATAATACCTTCCAGCGCCAGATTGATGATGCCGCTGCGCTCGGCAAACACGCCGGCCAGCGCCACAATCATCAGCGGCACCGCGTAGATCAGGGTCTGCTGAATCAGAAATGTCATGCCTGCTCCCCTCCTTCCTCCGCCGCCGTCTCTCCGGCGTCCGGCACTTCCCCGCTGTCAGGCGGGGCGGCGCTCACCTCGGCGGGCGCCGTTCTCCTGCGCTTGCGGAAGCCGCCGCTGATGGCCATTTTGATGACCAGGGAGAAGGCGCTCAAATAGACGATGATGGCGATGATCACGTCAGTGATATACTCGTTGTAGGCCGTCAGGTTCGTCAGCTGCTGGCCCACAACGTCCAGCATAGACATAAAGCAGCCGGTAAAGATCACGCCGATGGGGTTGCACACCGCCAGCAGGGCCACGGGGATGCCGTTGAAGCCGATGGCGGGCAGGGATTGGTAGGTGTTCCAGAAGAACTCCGTGTTCCCGGACAGGTAGTACAGGGCGGCCGCCGCGCCGGAGAGGGCGCCGGCGATTGCCATGGACAGAACGATGTTGCGCTTATCGGAGATCCCGGCATACCGGGCCGCGTGGCGGTTGGCGCCGCAGGCCTTCAGCTCATAGCCCAAGGTAGTTTTGTTCATCAGGATGTACATGAAAACGGCGATGACGATGGCGATGAGGATGCCGCCGTTGACCTGGGAGTTGGGGAAGATCACGTCCAGCCCCATTTTGGAGGTGGCCACGCCGTTGAAGCTGGTCTTGTAGATATAAGCGGTCTTGGTGTTCTCCACATGGTTCTGGAGGTTCTCAAACAGGCTGCCCGAATCAAACAGCCAGGTCACCAGGTTGGCGGCGATCCAGTTTGTCATGATACAGGCCAGCACCTCATTGATGTTGAGGAAGGCCTTCACCAGCCCGGGGATGCACCCCCACAGGGCGCCGGCCAGACTGCCGCCCACGAAGGCAATGACCCAGACAAGGACGGCCGGGACCGTCTCCGTGGGAATGGAGAGGGCCAGGATCAGGGTTGCGGCGGTGCCCATCAGGTACTGTCCCGGCGCGCCGATGTTGAATAGGCCGGTCTTGTAGGCCACGGCCACCGACAGTCCGGTGAGGATCAGCGGGGTGGCCCGGAAGAGCATGGTGCCCATATTGGTGGGGTTGAAGCCAAAGGTCAGCTGTCCCGCCGCGCTGCGGCCGGTGCTGAACAGGCCGCCGAACACCAGGCGCACGCCCTCCCACACGGCGCTCAGACCCATGGAGGGGTTGAACAGGCCCACCAGCACCACGATCAGGCCGCCCACTGCCATGCCGATCACAATGGAGATCAGCGAGGCCAGCACGGACTTGGTGCCGTCCCTGCCCCAGAGATGGGTTAACTTCTGCTTCATGCGCCCTTTCCCTCCTTTGCCATTCGCTTCGCGCCGGCCATATAGAGGCCCAGCTCCTGGACTGTGGTGGTCTTGGGGTCCAGCTCGCCCACGATCTCGCCCTCATACATCACCAGGATGCGGTCGCTGAGGCTCATGACCTCATCCAGCTCCAGGGAGACCAGCAGCACCGCCTTGCCCTTGTCCCGCTCGGCCACCAGCTGCTTGTGGATGTACTCGATGGCGCCCACGTCCAGGCCGCGAGTGGGCTGGACCGCCACGATCAGCGCCTTGTCCCGGTCCACCTCTCGGGCAATGATGGCCTTCTGCTGATTGCCGCCGGACATGCTTCGGGCCGTGGTCACCGGCCCCTGTCCGGAGCGGACGTCGTACTGTTCGATCAGCCGCTGGGCGTAGCCCCGGACCTGGTCGTCCCGGATAAATCCAAAATGCTGGAACTGGGGCTCCCGATACCGCTGGAGCACCAGATTCTGCTCCAGGGTGAAGTCCAGCACCAGGCCGTGCTTGTGCCGGTCCTCAGGGATGTGGCTCATATTCTCCCCCCGGTGGCGGATGGAGGCGTGAGAAATATCCCGGCCACAGAGCGTCACGGTCCCGGCGGAGCACTTGTCCAGGCCGGTGAGGCCGTAGATCAGCTCCGTCTGGCCGTTGCCGTCAATGCCGGCGATGCACAGGATCTCCCCGGCCCGGGCCTCGAAGCTGACGTCGCGGACGGCGTCCCGCTTGTGGCTGTGGGAGGGCACGCTCAGGTGCTCCACCTTCAGCACCATTTCGCCGGGACGCGCCTCGTCCTTTACCACCTCAAGCTGCACCGGCCGCCCCACCATCATGTTGGACAGGGCCTGCTTGTTCGTGTCCTTGGTGTCCACGGTGCCCACATACTTGCCCTTGCGCAGCACGGTGACCCGGTCGGCCACCTCCATGATCTCGTTGAGCTTGTGGGAGATGAAGAGGATGCTCTTCCCCTCCCGGGCGAACTCCTTCATGGTGGCCATCAGCTCCTCGATCTCCTGGGGGGTGAGGACGGCGGTGGGCTCGTCAAAGATCAGGATCTCGTTGTCCCGGTAGAGCATTTTGAGGATCTCCACCCGCTGCTGCATCCCCACGGTGATATCCTCTACCTTGGCGTCCAGATCCACCTCCAGGCCGTACTTCTTCGACAGGGCCTCTACCTTCTTCCGGGCCTCCTTCTTCTGGAGGAAGCCCAGCTTGGTGGTCTCCGCTCCCAGAATGATGTTGTCCAAGACGGTGAACACGTCGATGAGCTGGAAGTGCTGGTGCACCATGCCGATCCCCAAGGCGGTGGCGTCGTTGGGGTCGTTGATCCTCACCACCTGGCCGTTCTTTCGAATCTCTCCCGCCTCCGGCTGGTACAGTCCGAACAGCACGCTCATCAAGGTGGACTTGCCCGCGCCGTTTTCGCCCAGAAGCGCGTGGATCTCTCCCTTCCGGAGCTGAAGTGTGATGTCATCGTTGGCGATGATACCGGGGAATTCTTTCGTGATATGGAGCATCTCAATGATGTTTTCCACTCCCATAGTCCTCATCCCGCCTCCTCCGCAGAAAATATAGGATTATTATATAATAGCTCGGCGGAAAATACAAGAAATTTGTCCGCGATCACCCAGCCGCGCAGAACGTCACGCGCCGCGCACACGCGGCGGTGACCGGTATGACCGGCGGAGCGCGCGGCTTTGCAAAGGGAGACCGGTCCCCGCCCCCGGGCCGCGACATCTCAGGAGGTACCGGCGGAAACCGCCCCTTCCCGCCCAGCAAAACGGGGGAGCGCTCAACGCGCTCCCCCACGGGCATGGATCAAAGCTTTTTATCAGATGACGTTCAGGGTCACATTGCTCCACTCGGTGGTCTCCAGCTTGGAGTAATCGTCATCCACCACCAGAGTGCCGTCCACCATCTGCTGATACAGAGCCTTGTACTCCTCGACGGTGAAGGTCTCAAAGCGCCAGGACTCATCGCTGGTGGGCAGCTGCACGGCGTTGTCCTCCGCGCCCAGGGAGGTGGTGGTACCGCCGATCTCATCGAAGGTCTCGTCATAGACGTGACCCACAGCCCACTGCACGGCGTCGGCCAGGCCCTTCATGGCGGAGGTCAGGACGTACTCGGACTCGCCGGACTGGTCCACGTCCACGCCGATGACATAGCCCTCGTTGGCGGAGGCGGCGGCGGAGATGGACTGGAACATGGAGCCGCCGCAGGCGAACACGATCTCGGTGCCGTTGGCGTACCAGCCGTTGATCATGGTCTGCAGCTCAGGGGAGGCGGAGAAGGTAGCGCCGTGCTCCCAGGAGTAGTTCATATCCACCGTGACGTCCAGCTCGGCAGCGGCGGCGTTGGCGCCCTGGACATAGCCGTAGCCGAAACGGCAGCAGGCGGGGTTGGTGCCGCCGCCGCCGCCGGAGAAGCCCAGCTTGGTGAAGCCGTCCATCACGGCGGCGTAGCCGGCCAGATAACCGGCCTGCTGCTCCATGAAGGCGATACCGGCCACGTTGGTCAGGATGTTGCCCTCCACCTCGGGATCGGGGTCGTCATCCAGGGCGTAACCGTCGATGAAGACGAACTTGGTGTCGGGGAAGTCAATGGCAGCCTGACGCAGAGCGGTCTCCTGCAGGTAACCGGCACAGACGACCACGTCGGCGCCGGCGTCCACAGCGGCCTTCATAGCCTCGTAGCGGTCGTCATCGGTGGCCTCATTGCCGCCGGCGGGCTGGTAATACTTGTAGCTCAGGCCATTGGCGGCGGCGTAGAGCTTCACGCCGTCATATGTACCCTGGTTGAAGCTCTTGTCCTTCAGCTGGCCCACATCGGTGACGAAGGCAACCTGGTACTTGCCATCCTCGCTGGTCATGCTGTCGGGGATATCGTCGGCGTTGGTGACAGCGGCGGCGTCCCCGCCGGTGGTCTCCTCGCCGCCCTCGTCGGTCTGGGCGTCATTGCCGGCATTGCCGGTGTCGTTCTGCGTGGTGTCGTCGGTCTGGTTGCCGGCGGTGTTGTTCCCGCCGTTGCCGCCGCAGGCCACCAGGGCGACCATCATCGCCATGGCCAGCAGCAGCGCCAATAACTTCTTCATGGGATCCATCAACCTTTCTTTTAAGTTTCGCGGCCGGGGCAAAGAGACATACCCGGGATCGCTCCCGGGGCGGACCGGCCGCAGGGCCTGTCCATATTCCCGGTGCCGCTTTTTTGATTATATCGCATCCGCGCCCATAAAGCAACCGCAATTCCCCGGGAAAGCCCCAAAACCATACTGACTTTTTACAGAATTTTTACTCAATTTGTACCAAGCCGCTTCTCATCCATTTTTCTGGCAGTCTCCAGAGCAATGGTCATCATGGTGGTGAAGGTGGTCTGCCGCTCCTCGGCGCTGAGCTCCTCCCCGGTGACGATGCTGTCGGAGATGGAGCAGATGGCCAGGGCCCGCTTGCCCAGGTGGGCGGCGGTCATGTAGAGGGCGGCGGCCTCCATCTCCACCGCCAGCACCCCCATCTTGGCCCACTGCATGGTGGAGGCGGAGGCGTCGTAGAAGGTGTCGGAGCTGAGGAGGTTGCCCACGGGCATCTCTACCCCCATCTCCCGGGCCACCGCCACGGCGGTCTCCAGGAGCTTGAAGTCCGCGATGGGGGCGAAGGTCCCGGGCAGGCCGTACTGGCGGGCGAAGTTGGAGTTTGTGCAGGCCCCCTGGGCCGCCACCACGTCCCGGAGCTTCAGCTTGTCGCTGATGGCCCCGGCGGAGCCGATGCGCATGATGTTCTCCACGCCGTACTGGCTGTAGAGCTCATAGGAGTAGATTCCGATGGAGGGCATCCCCATGCCGGAGGCCATGACGGACACCGGCGTGCCCTTGTAGGTCCCGGTGTAGCCGTGGATGCCCCGGACGTTGTTCACCAGCCGGGCATCCTCCAGAAAGGTCTCGGCAATGAACTTGGCCCGAAGGGGGTCGCCGGGCATGAGGACGGTCTTGGCGAAATCGCCCATCTGGGCGGCGTTGTGAGGAGTAGACATGGTGTGTTTCCTTCCTTTCCTGAATTTTATTGAATTTGTTCTTGTTTTGCCGGCTCCACCGGCGGGGGATTTTATTTTCTGTGCCGGTGTATGGGGAAAATCTTTTTTCACGAATGACTGCCATTCTGTCCGACAGCTTGCGGGGGCTACGCGCCCCCGGACCCCGCGGTTCAGGTCTTGTGGGGGCTGCCCGCCCCCACGCCCCGGGGAGGGGGAGTTTCGCCCTCCGGGGCGAAGGGAGAATCGGGGGCTACGCGCCCCCGAACCCCGGGGTTCACTTTTGGGCGCCCAAAAGTGAACCGAAAAACCGCCAAAACCAATGGAGTGTGTTCATAAGGATGTTTGTATCTTAGCGGCTTGGCGTGAGGCATGACCAGCATATCACGCCGGTTTCTTCTTGTCAATCGCGTGGGATAGCCCGATCTCACCAATGAAATTGTAGTGGATATCGATCTGCTGGGTCCGCTGCCCGTTAGATTTGTCCGGGGCGTGGACCACGATCTTCTCTACAAAAGCCCGAAGGAGTTCAGGGAAGAGTTTATCAGGGGC
>DVGP01000270.1 GCA_018712665.1 Candidatus Pelethomonas intestinigallinarum
CAGCGCCTGCCGGAGCTGCCCCCGGAGCCTCAGCCGGAGGCGGAGCCCCAGCCGGAGGAGGCCGAGGAGGTCCCTGTCCAGCCCGTGGACGAGCAGCCGGCGGAGGAGGCGGGCGAAGAAGAGGAGGCGGACATGCTCGACGCCGCCACCGCCCTGGAGATCCAGGAGACCATCGACGCCTTCGCCCAGGAGACCCGGAGCCGGGACCGCCGGAACCGTGAGAAGGGGCGGAAGGACCGCTCCCGGGAGGCCCGAGGCGCCCGCCGGGAGACGGAGCCGGAGCCGGAGGCGGACCCCTTTGACGACGACCCCGACGCCACCCGGGTGCTGAACCTGGACGACCTGCAGTTCGGCAGAAACTACACGAAGGGACAGTAAGGGCATTCGGAGAGATTACCGCCGTTTGACGGGAGGTTTGCCATGGATGGGACCACCATCGTCGCCCTGCTCTACGACTTTGACAGGACGCTGTGTACCCAGGACATGCAGAACTACGCCTTCATCCCCAGCCTGGGCATGGACCCGGAGGACTTCTGGCGGGAGGCCAACGACTTCGGCCGCCGGGAGCACATGGACGGCATCCTGGCCTACATGTACACCATGATCCGCAAGTGCCGGGAGAAGGGGGTGCCCCTGACCCGGGAGAGCCTGCGCCGCTGCGGGGAGAGCATCGTCTTTTTCCCCGGGGTGGACGGCTGGTTCGACCGCATTGACCGCTTCGGGGCCCTCCTGGGGGTCCAGGTGGAGCACTACGTCATCTCCTCGGGCCTCCGGGAGATTATCGACGGCAGCGCCATCGCCGGACACTTCAAGGAGATCTACGCCAGCGAGTTCTACTACGACGGGTCGGGCTGGCCCGTGTGGCCCAAGCTGGCGGTGAATTTCACCGCCAAGACCCAGTTTGTCTACCGCATCAACAAGGGGGTACTGGACGTCAGCGATGACCGCACCCTCAACGCCTCCATGCCCGACGACAGCAAGCGGGTGCCCTTCACCAACATGATCTACCTGGGGGACGGCCTCAGCGACGTGCCCTGCATGAAGATGATGCGGGCCTACGGCGGCCAGGCCATCGCCGTCTACCAGGACGCCAACCGCCCTGGGGTGGAGCAGCTCCTCCGCCAGGGCCGGGTGGACTACATCTACCCCGCCGACTACTCGGAGGGGTCCGGGCTGGAGCTGACGGTGAAGGAGATCATCCGCCGCATGGCGGTGAACCACCGCCTGTCCGAGGAGAAGCACGCCCAGCTCCGGGCCGTCCAGGGGACGTAGGAGACGATTTCACAGGATACGCTGAGGGCCCGCCGGCATTAGCCGGCGGGCCCGAGACTGTCGAAAAAGGCTGACGCCTTTTCCGCCAAAGGGGTTTCGCTGCGCTCGCGCCTCAGTCGTCCGCCCATGGCGGACGATTCGACGCTCGCTCCGCGCAAAGTGTTTTTCCGACGTACACGCCGCCGGAAAAACGACTTTATTTTCTTCCGCCGCCTGCGGGCGGCGGAACTCTGCGAGGCTTTTCCACGCACTGAGGGCCCGCCGGCTAATGTCGGCGGGCCCTTTAGGTTGTTATGTACCGGCTGTCTCAGCCCTTCAGCTTCTGGGCGAAGTCCGCCAGGATCTCGGAGATCTTGATCTGCTGGGGGCACACCGCCTCGCAGCTGCGGCAGCCCAGGCAGGCGGAGGGCCGCTTGTCCTCCGGCAGGGTCTGGACCACCATGGGGGCGATGAAGCCGCCGCCGGTGAAGGAGTGCTCGTTGTAGAGCTTGAGAAGGGCGGGGATGTCCAGGCCCTGGGGGCAGTGGGCGGTGCAGTAGTGGCAGGCGGTGCAGGGCACGCCGCGGCTCATGTGGTCGGCGATGGCCAGCAGGGTCTCCATCTCCTTTTCGCTGAGGGGGGCCTCCGTCTCGAAGGTCTTGATGTTCTGCTCCATCTGCGTGAAGTCGGACATGCCGGAGAGGACCATGGTGACCTCGGGGATGGACTGGAGGAAGCGGAAGGCCCAGGCGGGCACCGTCTCCTCCGGCCGCAGGGCCTTCAGAGCTGCCGCGTCCTCCTCCGCCAGAGAGGCCAGCTTACCACCCCGGAGGGGCTCCATGACCCACACCGGGAGGTGGTGCGCCTTGAGCAGCTCCACCTTCCCCTTGGCGTCCTGGAAGGCCCAGTCCACGTAGTTGAGCTGAATCTGGCAGAACTCCATGTGCTCGCCGTAGGCGTCCAGGAATTGCTTCATGACCTCGTAGCTGCCGTGGGCGGAGAAGCCCAGGTGGCGGATGCGGCCCTGGGCCTTCTGCTCCAGCAGGTAGTCCATGATGCCGTACTGGGGGTCTAAGTAGGCGTCGATGTTCATCTCGCAGACGTTGTGGATGAGGTAGAAGTCGAAGTAGTCCACGCCGCACTTCTCCAGCTGCCTGGGGAAGATCTCCTTCACCTTGGGCATGTTGGCAAGGTCGTAGCCCGGGAACTTGGTGGCCAGGTAGAAGCTCTCCCGGGGGTACTTGGCAAGCACCCGGCCCATGACCGTCTCGGAGTTGCCCTCGTGGTAGCCCCAGGCGGTGTCGTAGTAGTTCACCCCGCGCTCCATGGCGCAGGCCACCATCCGGGCGGTCTCCGCCTCGTTGACGTCGGCGTCGGAGGCGCTGTTCCGGGGCAGGCGCATGCAGCCCATGCCCAGGGCCGACAGCTTCAGCCCCTGGAAATCCTTG
>DVGP01000271.1 GCA_018712665.1 Candidatus Pelethomonas intestinigallinarum
CGGTGGGCCTTGTAGTCCTCCAGGGGGCAGACCACCCGGCCCTCCGCCAGCTCCGGCGGCACCAGGGCGGGGTCACCCGCCGCCAGGACCTTCTCCCGGCCCTCCTCAGCGGGGCAGCCGCCCCCCTGGGACAAAACCCGGACCACCTGGTCGGTGACCAGCCGGACCAGCTCCTCATATTGCTTCTGATCCATAGGCCCCTCCTACTTTACGATGCGGCCCGCGGCGTCCTTCCCCAGGCCGCCGGCGGCGTTGGCCTCGTCAAAGTCCAGGTGGGCCGCCAGGGCGAAGCTCTTATCCACCCGGATGACCACATCGTGGACGGTGACGGGCCGGACCGTGCCCTCGATCTTCAGCGACACCTTCTGGCCGTCGTGGACGGCGAAGCGCCGGGCGTCCTCCGGCGTCATGTGGATGTGGGCCCGGGCGGCGATGACGCTGCCTCTGGCCTCCACCACGCCCTTCGGCCCCACGATGACCACGTCCCCGGCGCCGGTCAGGTCCCCGGAGAGGTTCACCGGGGCGGAAATCCCCAGAGCCCGGGCGTCGGTGAGGGAGAGCTCCACCTGGGTCTCCTTCCGCAGGGGGCCCAGCACCGCCACGTTGGAAAACTCCCCCTTGGCGGTGACCAGCTTCACCCGCTCCTCACTGAGGTACTGGCCGGGCTGGCTCAGGTCCCGCTTGGGCGTGAGCCCATGGCCGGGCCCGAAGAGCTTCTCCGCGTCCGCCGCCGTCAGGTGCACGTGGCGGGCGGAGGCCTCCACCGGCACCTTCTCACCGGAGGGGACGGAGGCCCCTCCCTCCCGGGCCACCACGGCGGCCACGATGTCCCGGATGTCCTGTTCACTGTAGTAATGCATGGGCATACCCCCTCTCTACTGTTTCTTCTTGATGCCCCTCCGCGCCGCCACCAGGCGGCAGAAGAGGATGTACACCGCGCTGGAGAGGCGGTTGAGGCAGCGGAGGATGTCCTCCCGCCCCTCCCCGAAGGCGGCGGCTGCCGCCAGCTCCGCCTCCCGGACCTGGGTCCGCAGGCAGTTGAGCTCCAGGGCCGTCTCCCCCATGTCAGGGCCGGGGATGGGGTGGGGAATGCCGATCTCCTCCAGCACGTGGTGGGAGACACGGCGGAGCCCCGCCCCGTCCAGCCCCAGGAGCTCCCGCTCCGCCAGGGGCTCGCCCTTCACCTCGGCGGCCAGGACGGCCCGCTCCGTCTCCAGGACCTCACCCAGCCCGGCGGCCAGCTCCTCCAGCCCCTGGGACAGGGCCCGGCACTGGAGCAGCAGGGTCTGGGCCATGAGGCTGTCCAGCTTGCCCCGGAAGGCGATGCGGGGGTCCGTCTTGGGCACCAGCACGTTGGCGTGGAGGTGGGTCATGAACTCCCCCTTCTCCGCCAGAGGCCGGCCGGTGGCCTCGTCGATGTAGCCGCCGGTACCGGCGCGGACCGTCATGGTCTCCCCGGCGGTCCGCACCGCGACCCCCTTCTCGTGGAGGAAGTCCCGGGCCGCCGGGGTGACGATGGTCCCCGGGGAGAGGGTGATCTCCCGCTCCCCCCGCCAGCGGGCCCGGAGCTCACTGTCTGTCAGAATGTCGCGCGCCATGGCCCGCCTCCTCTCCGTTCAAAGTCTGAAATTCTCCCGCTTCTTACTTGTCGGTGGTGTCCAGGGTGGGCAGGATCATCTCCACCTCGCTGTGGGGCCGGGGAATGACGTGGACGCTGACCAGCTCGCCCACACGGGAGGCGGCGGCGGCGCCGGCGTCGGTGGCGGCCTTCACGGCGCCCACGTCGCCCCGGACCATGACGGTCACCAGACCGCCGCCCACATGTACCTTGCCGATGAGGTTGACGTTGGCCGCCTTCACCATCGCGTCCGCGGCCTCGATGGACCCTACCAGGCCCTTGGTCTCCACCATACCCAGTGCTTGCAGATTCGCCATTGTTCTGTCCTCCTATTTTTGTTTTTCAAAAATTTGTCTGTTGTGTCTGGTCCTGTATCATCAGTCCGCCGAGGCGGAATGACAGCATATCACGGGCATTTCTCTTTCCGTACCACCGTGCCGACAGCACGAATCCGTGCGCAGGTGAAGTTCTTTTTGGATACTTTTTCTTTCAAGAAAAAGTATCAGTTGCTCAGCCGGGCGATGACTGCCCGGGTGATGGCCTCGATGTCCTCCCGGCTGAGGGAGGAAGCGCGTTTCGCCTCCGGCTTCGGGGCGCAGGCCGCGCCGCCGCAGCCGGCCGCCGGCGCGGAGGCCGGGACCGCCTGGCCGGCCTCCCGGCGCAGGTCGTCCACCTCCTTCAGCCCCCAGGCCACCCGCCGGATGTTCAGCAGGTTCATGGGGCCCACGTTGTCGCTGGTGGCGCTGCCGCCCACCGCGCCGCAGCCCAGAGTCAGGGCGGGCTGGAGTCCGGTGATGGCCCCCACGCCGCCCAGGGCGGCGGAGGTGTTCACCAGCAGGCGGCTGACGGGCTTCTTGAGAGCGAACTCCCGGATCACCGCCTTGTCCTGGCTGTGGAGGCTCATGGTGTGGCCCGCCCCCTCGATCTGGAGGATCTGGAGGCACCGCTCACAGGCGGACTGCCACCCGTCCTCCACGAAGAATGCCAGGATGGGGCACAGCTTCTCCCGCATGAAGGGGTCCCCCTTCTTCACCTCCGTCCGGGGCACCACCAGCACCTTGGTCCCCTGGGGGATGGGAAAGCCCGCCAGATCCGCGATGACGGCGGCGCTCCTGCCCACGATGGCCGGGTTCATGGTGCCGTTGGGCCGGAGGATGAAGCGGCTGAGCTTGTCGGCCTCCTCCGGGGAGAGGAAGTAGCAGCCCTGGGCCTTCAAAGCCGCCACCACCTGGTCCTTGACGCAGGCCTCGGTGACAACGCTCTGCTCCGAGGCGCAGATGGTGCCGTTGTCGAAGGTCTTGCTGGCCACGATCCGCCGGGCGGCGGCGGGGATGTCCGCCGACTTCTCAATGTAGGACGGTCCGTTGCCGGGCCCCACCCCCAGGGCGGGGTTGCCGGAGCTGTAGGCCGCCCGGACCATGGCCTCGCCGCCGGTGGCCAGGATCAGCCCCACGGACCGGTGCTTGAGCAGGGCGTCGGTGCCCTGCATGCTGGGGGTGGTGATGCACTGGACCACCCCGTCGGGACAGCCCGCCGCCTTGGCCGCCTGGACGATGACCTGATAGGTCTCCAGGATGCAGTTCTTGGCGTTGGGGTGGGGGCTGATGACGATAGCGTTGCCGGCCTTGATGGAGATGAGGGCCTTGTACATGGTGGTGGAGGTGGGGTTTGTGGAGGGGATCAGGGCCGCCACCACGCCAACGGGGACACCCACCTCCCAGATCCCCTTCTCCGGCTGCTCCCGGAGGATGCCCACGGTCTTCAGGTCCTTCATGGCCTCCCAGGTCATGGTGCTGCCCAGGAGGTTCTTCAGCACCTTGTCCTGCCACACGCCGAAGCCGGTCTCCTCCACCGCCAGCTTGGCCAGACGCTCCGCCTGGGCGGCGCAGGCCGCGGCCACCTCCCGGCAGATGTGGTCGATCTGCTCCTGGGAGAGCTCGGAGAGCTGCCGCTGGGCCTCCACGGCCCGGGCCACCAGGTTCCGCACCTCCTGTATGGAGCGTAAGTCCTTGTCAAATTCCAATCCGTCTCCTCCTCTCATCGTTCCGCTGAGCCCTCTCCGTCGCGCTGTCAGCCCCCGTCGCCGTGGGGCGGTCCAAGATAAGCAGCCTATGGGAGAGCGAATATAAAAGTTCTTTTTGGTTACTTTTTCTTACCAAGAAAAAGTAACAGAAAACAACTATAGTACCCTCGGCGCGGCGGCTACGCGGCGGACCTCCCGGGCGAAGGCCTCGCAGGCCGCCTGGCAGGCGGGCTGGGTCCCGCTGAGGAGCCCGCCGGCGAAGTTGGTCTCCGTGGGCGGCCCGTAAAAGAGCCGCATCGTTACATCGGCGGC
>DVGP01000272.1 GCA_018712665.1 Candidatus Pelethomonas intestinigallinarum
CGTGGATCATGCCTCAAAAGGAATTTCTTTTTTTCTTTGCATTCCTGGAATTGTGTGCTATACTATAGCCTGTATTTGTGTGTGCTTTTGTACTTTTCCATAAGGAGCGTTTCAAATAATGGGTTTGATGACAAAACTGTTCGGCACCTACAGCGACCGGGAATTGAAGCAGATCTACCCCATCGTGGACAAGATCGAGGCCCTGGAGCCCACCTACCAGGCCATGAGCGACAAAGAATTGGCGGCTATGACGCCGAAGTTCAAGGAGCGGCTCAGCCAGGGCGAGACCCTGGACGACATCCTCCCGGACGCCTTCGCCGTGGTGCGGGAGGCCAGCGTCCGGGTGCTGGGCCTGCGGCCCTACCGGGTGCAGCTGGTGGGCGGCGTGGTCCTCCACCAGGGCCGTATCGC
This sequence comes from Candidatus Pelethomonas intestinigallinarum, assembly GCA_018712665.1. Lineage (GTDB taxonomy): Bacteria > Bacillota > Clostridia > Oscillospirales > Oscillospiraceae > Pelethomonas > Pelethomonas intestinigallinarum. Next base: position 412 of record DVGP01000272.1, read on the forward strand.
CTAGATGAAGACCGGCGAGGGCAAGACCCTGGTGGCCACCCTCCCCGCCTACCTCAACGCCCTCACCGGCCAGGGGGTCCACATCGTCACCGTCAACGACTATCTGGCCAAGCGTGACAGCGAGTGGATGGGCAAAGTCTACCGTTTTCTGGGGCTGAGCGTGGGCCTGATCATCCACGACATGGACAAGAAGGCCCGGCAGCAGGCCTACGCCGCCGACATCACCTACGGCACCAACAACGAGATGGGCTTCGACTACCTCCGGGACAATATGGCCCTCTACGCCAACGAGCTGGTCCAGCGGGGCCACAACTTCGCCATCGTGGACGAGGTGGACTCCATCCTTATCGACGAGGCCCGGACCCCCCTGATCATCTCCGGCATGGGGGAGAAATCCACCCAGATGTACGACATGGCGGAGATGTTCGTCCGGCCCCTGAAGAAGCTGGTCATCGCCGAGACCGATGAGAAGGCCGAAGAGGACGTGAACATCGACGCGGACTACATCGTGGACGAGAAGGCCCGCACCGCCACCCTCACCGCCCGGGGCGTCAGCAAGGCTGAGGCCTTCTTCCACGTGGACAACCTCTCCGACCCGGAGAACTCCACCCTGGCCCACCACATCAACCAGGCCATCAAGGCCCACGGCGTGATGAAGAAGGACATCGACTACGTCATCAAGGACGGCCAGGTGGTCATCGTGGACGAGTTCACCGGCCGGCTTATGTTCGGCCGCCGGTACAGCGAGGGGCTCCACCAGGCCATCGAGGCCAAGGAGCGGGTGAAGGTGGAGCGGGAGAGCAAGACCCTGGCCACCATCACCTTCCAGAACTACTTCCGCATGTACACCAAGCTCTCCGGCATGACCGGTACAGCTCTGACCGAGGAGGAGGAGTTCGGCACCATCTACAAGCTGGACATCGTGGAGATCCCCACCAACCGCCCCCTGGCCCGGAAGGACGACCCCGACGTGGTCTACAAGACCGAGGCGGGCAAGTACCGGGCGGTCATCGAGCAGATCAAGGCCTGCCACGCCAAGGGGCAGCCGGTTCTGGTGGGCACTGTGTCCATTGAGAAGAACGAACACCTGAGCAAGCTTCTCCAGAAAGAGGGCATCAAGCACAACCTCCTCAACGCCAAGAACCACGAGCGCGAGGCGGAGATCGTGGCCCAGGCAGGCAAGCTGGGGGCCGTCACCGTGGCCACCAACATGGCCGGCCGCGGCACTGACATCATGCTGGGCGGCAACGCGGAGTACATGGCCAAGAACGACCTGAAGAAGGCAGGGCTTACCGACGAGCTCATTGCCGAGGCCACCGGCTATGCCGAAACGGACAACCAGGAGATCCTGGAGGCCCGGAAGATGTTTGCCGAGAGCATGGAAAAGCACAAGGCTGAGATCGCCGGGGAGGCGGACAAGGTCCGGGAGGCCGGCGGCCTCTTCATCATCGGCACCGAGCGCCACGACTCCCGCCGCATCGACAACCAGCTCCGAGGCCGCGCCGGCCGCCAGGGGGACCCCGGCGAGACCCGGTTCTACCTGAGCCTGGACGACGATCTGATGCGCCTGTTCGGCGGCGAGCGGATCACCAATCTAATGGACCGGCTGGACATCGACGAGGACATGCCCATCGAAAACAAGATGCTCACCAAGTCCATTGAGAACGCCCAGGTCAGCGTGGAGTCCAGGAACTTCCAGGCCCGGAAGAGCACCCTGGAGTACGACGACGTGATGAACAAGCAGCGGGAGATCATTTATGGCCAGCGCAAGCAGGTGCTGGACGGCCTGGACATCAAGGACACCATCGCCGGCATGATCTCCAGCAATATCACCGCCACGGTGAACACCGCCTTCGGTGAGCACAAGCACATCGACAATGAAGGCTATAAGGCCATGATGGCCAGCCTGGAGGGCACCTTCTTCCCCAAGTACGCCGTGAAGCTCTCCCCCGAGGAGGTGGCCAAGGCCGACGCCGAGGGGCTCACGCAGCTCTTCATTGACAAGGCCATGGAGACCTACGCCGCCAAGGAGAAGGAGGTCACCTCCCCCATCATGCGGGAGCTGGAGCGTGTCATTATGCTGCGGGTGGTGGACGAGTACTGGATGGACCACATCGACGCCATGCAGGACCTGCGCCAGGGCATCCGCCTGCGGGCCTACGCCCAGACGGACCCCATCATCGCCTACAAGCAGGAGAGCCTGCACATGTTTGAGGAGATGATCGCCGCCATCCAGGAGGAGACAGTCCGGCGGCTGTACTCCGTGCGGCTGAAGAGCAACGAGGAGGTCAAGCGGGAGCGTGTGGCCACCGGCATCACCGAGGGGCGCGGCGACGGCACCGTGAAGAAGCAGCCCCGCCGGGTCCAAAAAGTCGGCCGCAACGATCCCTGCCCCTGCGGAAGCGGAAAGAAATACAAACACTGCTGCGGCCGGTAAGGCACTGCTTCTCCTGGCGGCCGACGTGCGAGCGGCAGCGAGCCGCCGCGCATGCGGCGTTCGAGCGTCCCGCCCGGGGCGGGACCTCGGCGCAAGGCGGGATTCACTCCCGCCGCGCAGGTGAAATCACAAAGGGGCCCCCGGCGGGCCCGCCCGCTGGGGATCGGCCGGAACGACCCCTGCCCCTGCGGAAGCGGAAAGAAATATAAACACTGCTGCGGGAGATAAATTTTCTCCCCAGACTTTGGGAGGCCGCCGGCCGCGGCGGCCTCCTTTCCTTTTATATTTCGCCTGTGCCAGCGCATGGCATCAATGGGCTCAGATTCGGTCATCGCCGGGAACTGCTATTCTACTCGATAGCCCCAGGGGCTCCGCCCCCGGACCCCGGGTTACTTTTTGTGCGGACAAAAAGTAACCAAAAAACCGCATAGGGGAGGGACCCTTTCGATGGGGTCCCTCCCCTATGAACCCCACCCCCGCGACGACACAAAGGGGGACGTCTGTCCCCCTTTGGAATCCCCCCTGCATTGCCGAAAGTCCGATGTGAGACGAAAACGGCCCCGCAGGGGCCGCTCCGAGGCAAACCAGCGGAGCGTTTGCCGAGGAAGAAGGAGGCACAGCGGAGCGACCGAAGCCTGCCGCTTGCGGCAGGATGAGGGATGTGGAGCTTGTGCCGACGCGGGCGGCAGCCGAAACATCGTTGACCGCCAAACTATAGATTGGATAACAAAACGAAATTCAGTGGCAGAGTAGTCCCAAACCTGATAGAGACCGATTGGGCAAACATACGGGGACCGGGGTGTCCCCGGCGATTTTTGGTGACTTTTTATCGTTAAAAAGTCACCCGGGTCCGGGCCGTGGAGGCCCGGGAGGTACCAAATAGAATGGTACCAATTCGGGAGAAAAGATGTTTCTCTCCCGTCCACCCGACGAAATGCGAATCAGTCCTGCATCGGCTAGATGCGTTGGCGTAGAGACATCGAAAACGAGGTCCGGGGCGGGGAACCCCGGGAGGCTGCGACAAGAATGGCAGTGATTCAGGAGGAACCACACCATGCACATTGAGACCCCCCGGCTTCTGCTTCGGGATTTTACAATGGAAGATCTCCCCGACCTGTGGGAGATCTTCGGAGACGACATTACAATGGAGCACATGCGTCCCTACACAGCGGAGGAGACGGAGGAGTTCCTTCGCACCTTCTGTGTGGAGCGTACCCCGCCGGGGGCCTATGCCGCCGCCCTGAAGGAGGGCGGCAGGGTCATCGGCTACCTGTTGTGCAGCCAGATCGACGCCCCCGGCATCTACGAGCTGGGCTGGGTGTTCCACCGCGCCTATTGGCGGCAGGGCTACGCCGGCGAGGCGGTCCGCGCCTTGACGGCCAATCTGTTTCGTGCGGAAAACGCCCACAAGCTGGCAGCGGAGACGGAGGACGCGGAGCGGTGCGTCCCCTTCCTGGAAAAGCTGGGCTGGCGGCGGGAGGGCATCTTCCGCAAGCACAGCCTGGGGCGGGACGGCCGGTGGCGGGACCTGTACTGGTACGGCCTGCTCCGGGAGGACTTCTCTCCGGCAGTCGGTCCCTCCAAAGAAGAGGATGTGCCCGCTGTGATAGATTTACTTCGGCGCCGGATCGCCTGGATGGATGAAAAGGGCCTGTACCAGTGGAATAAAACCGGCTATCTGGACTGCTATCCCGCTGAGTATTTCCGCCACCTCGTTCAGGCGGGCATTCTCTTCACCGCCCGAAACGCGGCGGGTCTGGCCGGAGTTATGGCACTGCTGGACCGCGACTCCCGGTGGCCAAACGGAGACGACGGCCGGGCTCTTTATGTCCACCACCTGGCCACAGACCCCGACCGCCCCGGCCTGGGCCGGGAGATGCTTGCCTGGGCGGAGGACTACGCCAGGAAACAGGGAAAAATCTTCCTTCGGCTGGACTCCCAGCAGGCAAACCACGCCCTCAGCCGCTACTATGACTCCCTGGGCTATTCCCCTGTGGGGACCTGTGTGGACGGCTCTTATGAGGGTATTCTTCGGGAAAAGGCACTTGACCCCTCTACCGAGACATAAGGAGACACAACATGGCTTTTATCCTACATGACCGTACTGGCGTGATTTATCACACCTCCTCCCTTCTGGACCGTCCCGGCCTGATCCACGGCTTTTCCACCCGTCTGGGCGGTGTGTCGGAGGGAATGTTCGCCTCGATGAATCTCCGCTTCGGCGGACCGGAGCGTGACGGCCGGGACCGGGTAACAGAGAACTACCGCCGATTCACAGCCGCCCTTGGCGCGGACCCTGGCGGGGTCGTTCTCAGCTGCCAGGTCCATAAGGACACAGTACGGCGCGTCACCGCCGGCGACGCCGGCAAGGGCCTGACCGTCCCTCTGGACTACGAGGCCGACGCCCTGGTGACGGACACGCCGGGGCTGAGCCTGATGGTTTTCTCCGCGGACTGTATCATCCTGCTGCTCTTCGACCCGGTGACCCGGTCCATCGGCGCGGTCCATGCCGGGTGGCGGGGCACCGCCCTGGACCTCCCCGCCAAAACCGCGGCGGAGATGGGCCGGCTCTTCGGAGCCCGGCCGGAAAATATCCGAGTGGCCATCGGGGCGGGCATCGGCCCATGCTGCTTTGAGACCCATGCCGACGTTCCCGACGCCATGACTGCCGCCTTCGGCGGCGGCGCCGCCGCGTACATGACACCGCAGCCGGACAAGCCCGGGAAATGGTCCGTGGACCTAAAGGCCATCAACGCCTGGCGGCTGCGGGAGGCCGGGGTGGCGGCGGAGCACATCGACGTCTGCCCCCTGTGTACCGCTTGCCGCCCGGACCTCTACTGGAGCCACCGAAAAATGGGGAACCACAGGGGCGTCCAGGGGGCCCTCATCGGCCTTGTATCGGGAGAGGAGGCGGCACAGTGAGGCGTATATTCGCCCTTCTCCTGCTGCTCCTGGTTCTGACGGGCTGCGAAACGTCCGGCAACGCGGAGCTGACGGACCCAGGCTGGGAGGCCTACCAGCAGCAGGAGCAGCAGAGCCAGGAGGAGACCACTCAGCCGGAGGAGACCGTGGACTACCCGGCGGCCTTCTCTCTGGCTTACCACCGGGACCACACCCTGGACCCCATCACCTGCGGCGAGGGCGTCCAGCAGGACGTGGCCGCCCTGCTCTTCGAGCCCCTGTTCCAGCTCAATGGAAGCTTTGAGCCGGAACCGGAGCTGTGTACCGGCTATGCTTGGGACGAGACGGGCCTGGTCTGCACTCTCACCGTCCGCCAGGGGGTCCTTTTCAGCGACGGTACCACCCTCACCGCTTCCGATGTAGCGGCCACTTTGCGGCGGGCCGCCGCCTCGGAGCGGTACGGCTACCGGCTGCGGCAGGTGGCCTCCATCACCTACAGCAACGCCGCCGGGGAGGTGGTCCTCACCCTCTCCTCCCCCAACCAGGGCCTCATCGCCCTTCTGGACATCCCGGTGGTGAAAAGCGGCACAGAAAATCAGCCGGTGCCCACCGGCACCGGCCCCTATCTCTTTGTCACCGGCAGCGAGGGGGACTACCTCCAGGCCAACGGCGACTGGTGGCGGAACGAGACGCTCCCCGTGTCCACCATTCCCCTGGTCCACGCAAAGGACCTGGACACGGCTGTCCACCTGTTCTCCACCCGGCAGATAGAGCTTCTGACGGTGGACCCCACCGGGGACCACACCGCCGCTGCCGGCCAGGTCCAGGAGACTGACCGGCCCACAACCCTGATGCAGTTCATCGGCTTCAACACGGCGGAGGGCCGTCTCTTCTCCAGCGCCGAGGCCCGCTCCGCCTTCAGCGGCGGCATCCAGCGGGAGATGCTGGCGGACGCCTTCCTCTCCGGCCACGCCCGGGCCGCCCAGTTTCCCCTCTCCCCCGTCTCGCCCCTCTACCCCGAGGACCTGGAGGAGAGCTACAGCTACGACGCCACCATCGCCGCTCTCACCGCCGCAGGCCAAGACACCGGCGTCACCCAGACGCTGACAATGCTGGTCAGTGAGGAGGACAGCTTCCGGGTGTCCTGCGCCCAGTATATCGCCGAAAACCTGTCCCTGCTGGACTGGGAGATCACCGTGGTGGCCCTGCCCTGGGAGGAGTATCTGGCGGCCCTGGAGGCTGGGGAATTCGACCTCTACTGCGGCGAGGTGAAGCTCACCGCCGACTGGGACCTGAGGGACCTGATCGGCACCGGCGGGTCTATGAACTATGGCGGCTACTCCGACCCGGTCACCGACGCCCTGCTCCTGGCCTTCGCCTCCGCCAGCGACCGCGCCGCGGGGGCCCGGCAGCTCTGCGCCCACCTCCAGGATACGGTTCCCATCGCCCCAGTCTGTTTCCGGGACTACACGGTCCTCACCCACACAGGTGTCGTGGAGGATATGGCCCCCACTCCGGGCAGCACCTTCTACGCCCTGGAGAACTGGACCATCCACCTGGAACCGTAGCCGGCCCAGCAGCCGCTCTACTGGGCGGCCCGCTCCTCCCGCCGCCGGGGATCGGCGGCGGGGAGCTGGGCCAGGACTACCGCCAGAAGCATCAGGGCGCAGCCCCCCAGCTCCCGGGGGCCCATCTCCTCGTGGAGCAGCACGGCCCCAGCCAGGGCGGCAAACACCGACTCCAGGCTCAGCAGCAGGGACACCACCGTGGGGTTGGCGTCCTTCTGCGCCAAGATCTGGAGGGTATAGCCCACGCCGCTGGAGAGAAGGCCGGCGTACAGCGCCGCCCCCAGGCAGGGGACAACGGCCTGGAGTGTGGGCGCCTCAAAGAGGAACATCCCCGCCCCGGAGAGGACTGTCGCCACCAGGAACTGGACGCAGGACATCTGGATGCCGTCCATAGCCGGGGAGAAGTGGTCTACCACCAGGATATGGCCGGCGAAGAACACGGCGCAGGCCAGAACGTACAGGTCGCTGGGAGCGATGGTCAGATCCTCCGTCACGCACAGCAGATACAGCCCCCCCACGGCCATGGCCACGCTGACCCACAGCAAAGCGGTGGGCCGCCGCTTCAGGAACAGGCCGAAGAGGGGAACGATGACGATGTACATGGCGGTGATGAACCCCGCCTTCCCGGCGGAGGTCTCCGCCAGCCCCAGCTGCTGGAGGTAGAAGGCTATCGTCAGCATTACCCCGCAGGCGCCGCCGCCGATGAGGACGGCCCGGCGCTCCGCTCCAGTGAGCTGGAACAGGCTCCGGCGGCCGGGGATCAGCCGGGCCGCCGCCAGGTCCAGGACCAGAAGGGCGAAAAAGGCAATCAGGCTCCGCAGGGCGTTGAAGGTCAGGGGACCTACGTAGTCCGCCCCCACGCTCTGGGCGGTGAAGGCGGTGCCCCAGATAAAGGCGGTCAGGATGGGGAATACAGTCTGGCGGATGGTGCGCTTCATAGAGGGGTATCCTTTCTTCTGCTTCTTTGCCGGCTCCGCCGGCGGGATTTTTATTTTTCTGTGCTGGTGCCATTCTGGTCAATGGCTCCCGGGGCTCCCCGCCCCGGACCCTGGGTAACTTTTCCCTTGTCGGAAAAGTCACCAAAAGGACACACGAGGGAGAAACCCTTTCGATGGGGTTTCTCCCCCGTGACCCCCTCTTCCGCGACGACACAAAGGGGGGCGCCCGCCCCCCTTTGGAAACCCCCGCATGGTCTCCCAACCTCGCGTTCGACGCTGGAGACTCCCGAAGTGCAAGGGGGGTAGCCCCTTTGGCGAGGGGGCGCAGCCCCCTTGAAAAGCCGTTGTGGGTGGGGAGATTTTTAAGGGGGGAGGGGGAGTCGGAACACCCTCCCCCCTTAAACGCCCTTTTGCCTACTTTTCCGGCGAGGGAAAAGTAGGCCGGGGTGCGGGGCTGGAAGCCCCATAAAGAAGGAGCCCGGGGACGAAGCTCCTGGGAAAAAAGAAATTCACCCCTGCTGGCCGATGTGGCTGGCGATGCGCTGCATGATCATGTCCAGGGCCACCAGGTTGTGGCCGCCCTCCAGCACGATGATGTCGGCGTACCGCTTGCTGGGCTCAATAAACTGCTCGTGCATGGGCTTGACCGTGGTGAGGTACTGCTCCACCACCGACTCGATGCTCCGCCCCCGCTCCTTCACGTCCCGGAGGATGCGGCGGAGGATGCGCACGTCGGCGTCGGTGTCCACAAAGATCTTGATGTCCATCAGATCCCGAAGCTCCGGGTTCTGGAAGATCAGAAGCCCCTCCACGATGACCACGCTGGTGGGCTGAATGGTAATGGTCTCCTTGGTGCGGTTGTGCTCGGTGTAGGAGTAGACCGGACACTGGATGGGCACACCGGCCTTCAGAGCCTTCAGGTGGCGGACCATGAGGTCCGTTTCAAAGGCGTCGGGGTGGTCGTAGTTCTGGCGGCAGCGGACCTCAAAGGGCATCCCCGTCTGGTCCCTGTAGTAGTTGTCGTGGTAGATGACGCTGACCGCGTCCCCAAATCGCTTTTTGATGTGCTCCGTCAGGGTGGTCTTGCCGCTGCCGGTACCCCCGGCAATGCCAATGAAAATGGTGTCGGTCATGGTCCTGTCCTCCTTTTTGTCCCGCGGGCGAACTCCGTTTGTTAAATCCATTATAGATTCGGCGGCAGGGAAAAGCAAGGCGGGGAACAAATTTTCGCTAAATCCGTCTATTCCTGTAAAATGCGGTTGACTGTTGGAAGAAAAACGGATATTATGTAAATTGATATGATTTGTCCAAGGAGGAGTCTGCCATGAGCACCATCCGCTGTCCCAAATGCGGTGAGGAATATTCCGACACCTATAAAAAATGTCCCTTTTGCCAGGAGGAGGAGGCCATCCGCCAGGGCAAGCCCCTGCGGCGCAGGGGCGGTAAGCGCCTGGACAAGCGCAAGCGCAGCGCCGGGGCCGGCGGCGTCATGCTGATCGTGACGGCGGTCATCATCATCGGCGTGGTAGGCTTCGTGTTCTTCGGGGACCAGGTGGCGGGCCTGATGGGCATCCGCACCGAGCAAAACCAGACGGACGACACGCCGGACACGGTCCAAACCGGCCAGGACGACACCCAGGCGCCGGCGACGCCGGACGATGAGGGCGACGACATCTCCCAGGAGCCCGACGTCCCCCAGGAGCCGGCAGGCCCCCTGGCCCTGGATCGTGACTCCATGACCATTCCCGCCGGGGAGACCGCCCTGCTCACCGCCACCGGCGGCACAGGGGATGTGACCTGGAGCAGCTCCAACGAGAATATCGCCACGGTGGCGAACGGCTCCGTCACCGGCGTGGCCGGCGGCACCGTGACCATCACCGCCGCCGCCGGAGAGGAGACCGTCACCTGCTCCGTCACCGTCACCGGCGACCCCTGGGTTAGCTCCGCCAACCTGAGCCTGAACCGGACGGACTTCACCATACGGTCCATCGATCCCCCCACCTTCCAGATGGAGGTCTCCGGTACCGACAGCCCGGTGACATGGTCGATTGACAACACCAACGTGGCCACCATCAGCGCGGACGGTCTGGTCACCAAGGTGGGCTCCGGGATCGCTACCATTACCGCTACGGTAGACGGACAAACCCTCACCTGCATTGTCCGGGTATCCTGAGCGCAGCAAACAAAATACCGCCGCCCGGTGGCCGTTACAGGCCACCGGGCGGCATTGCTTTGTATGTTATCCCACTTCTTGATGCTCCGTATAGTCTCCAAAGTGCATGTTGGCGAAGATCTTCTCCATCCGCTCATTGGGGAAACGGTCGTCGATGAACTCCCAGAAACCATTTTCCGCCGGCACGCCGTTCAGGCGCTCCGACCAGCGGTCCACTGCCAGGAAGGTGACCACAGCATTAAACACCAGGAAGGCCGTCAGGCACCAGGTCAGGATCTTCCCCGCCCGGTTGGGGATGCGGAGGATAATCTTGGCCATCCGGGGGTAGATGTTCTTGATCCACAGCACCCCCAGGATGCCCCAGAACACGGAGTAGAGCAGGCAGATGCGGCCGTTGAGGTTGAAGGGCAGGTTGCTGTAATCCCAGGACCGGGAGCCGAAGAAAAATTCCTGGCCCCAGGAGCACACATATTCCACGATGCTGCCCGCCGCCATGCCGCCCAGGAAGGACAGCCACTGGCCACGATTGCGGAAACGGTAGAGGGCCACCGTCACCGCCACGGCACCCACGCCGTAGAGGAGGTTGAAGGGGCCGTAGACCAGCCCCGCCCGGCTCTCGATGTAGCAGTTGCGGATCAGGCACCAGAGCATCTCAATGACCACGCCTGCGAAGCTGCCCACGAAGCAAACCAGCAGGATCTTGTAGAGGTTGATGCCCCGGGCAAAGTGGTTGCGCTCCTGCTCCTCCAGGTCGATGGCGGCGTTGGAGGGGGGATTGGGCAGATACCACTTTTTGTCCCGGCTGGTCCGCATGTCGGCAAAGCGGGCGCTGAGCTCATCCTCCATGGCCGCCGTGTCCCGCCAGGCCCCCCGCAGGTTGGCGCTGGTCCGGCGCAGGGACTGGATCTCCCGCTCCACATCCTGGTCCAGCTGCTCCCTGGGCTCCTCCTCCTCAGCAGCCCGGGCCAGGCGCACATAGTATCGCTGCAGGTCATCCCCGGCCCGGGAAACCGCCTGAATCAGCTCACTGCTCATCTCCTCCAGCTGGGCCTGGGCGGGGGATGCGACTTGCAGCTTCTCCCGATCCGCCGGGGTGAGGGGCGTCAGTTCCCCCCGCCGGGCGGGGCGCTTCTCTCTCTTCATGTCCTGCCTCCTTGGGTCAAAATGGTTCCATTGGGAACAAAGTAGACAATATCATACCACGAATTTCTCTGAGATACAACCAGAACTTTTTGCAGCGCTCCCGCGTTCTGTACGGCAGCACCGCCCCGCGCCAAAAGGCGCGGGGCGGTGCTGCCTATTCCTGCTACTCGAACTGGGCGGCGTAAAGGCGGTAGTAGGCCCCCCGGCGCTCCATGAGCTCCCGGTGGACCCCCTGCTCCACCACCCTTCCCTGGTCCAGGACCAGGATCCAGTCGGCGTGCTGGATGGTGGAGAGCCGGTGGGCGATGACAAAGCAGGTCTTGTCCGCCATCAGCTCCCGCATGGCCCGCTGAATGTGCCGCTCGGTGGTGGTGTCCACGTTGGAGGTGGCCTCGTCCAGAATCAGCATCCGGGCGTCATAGAGCATGGCCCGGGCGATGGTGAGCAGCTGCTTCTGCCCCTTGGAGATGTTGCCGCCGTCCTCGCTGATAATGGTGTCGTAGCCCTGGGGCAGGCGCATGATGTAGCCGTGGATCCGGGCGGCCTTGGCCGCCGCCACCACCTCCTCCCGGGTGGCCCCCTCCTTGCCGTAGGCGATGTTCTCGTAGATGGTGCCGCCGAAGAGCCAGGTGTCCTGGAGGACCATGGCGTAGGCCCGGCGGAGGCTGGAGCGGGTGAGGCGGTACATATCCTGATCGTCCACCAGGCAGCGGCCGGCCTGGGCGTCGTAGAAGCGCATGAGCAGGTTGATGATGGTGGTCTTCCCCGCCCCGGTGGGACCCACGATGGCCACCAGCTGGCCGGGCCGGGCCAGGAGGCTGAAGTCCTCCAGGATGGTCCTGTCCTCGTCGTAGCCGAAGGTCACGTGCTGGAGCTCCACCTGTCCCTTGACGTGCTCCAGGACCCGGGCATCGGGGGCGTCGGCCTTCTCCTCCGCCTCGTCCAGCAGGCGGAACACACGCTCCGCCGCCGCCAGGGCGGAGTAGATCTCGCTGGTGATGTTGGCGATCTCGCTGATGGGGCCGGAGAACTTCCGGGAGTAGAGGACGAAGGAGGAGATGTGCTCCAGGCCGATGCTGCCCTGGAGGTACAGCAATGACCCCAGCATCCCCACCAGGGCCAGCCCCAGGTTGTTGATGAAGTTCACGGAGGGGCCCACCTGGCAGGCGGTCTGCTCCGCCTCGCAGAAAGCGTCCGCCGTCTCGGCGTTGATGTCCGCGAAGCGGCCGCTGACGTGATCCTCGTGGGCGTAGGCCAGAATGGTCTTCAGCCCCGTGAACTGCTCCTCGGCGAAGCCGTTCATCTCCCCGTACATGGCGGAGCGGCGGGCGTAGAGGGGCCGGGTCCGGCGGCTCATGTACCGGGTGTACAGCACCGCCAGGGGGATGGTCACCAGCGTCACCAGCACCAGGGGCGGGCAGATGACCACCATCATGATGAAGGAGCCGGTCACCGTCACCAGACTGGTGAGGATGCTGACGATGTCGGCGGAGATGCAGGTGCTCACCACGTCGATGTCGTAGGACACCCGGCTAATGATGTCCCCGGCGGCGTTCCGGTCAAAGTACCGCACCGGCAGGGCCATGAGCTTGTCAAAGACGTCGTCCCGCAGCCTGCGGCCCACCAGCTTGCCCAGGCGCATCATGGCGGCGTTGACCAGGAAGGCCAGAACGGAGGAGGCCAGGTAGCAGACCAGCATCCTCTTGGCGTAGTACCAGACCACGCCCATATCCACCTGCCCCGGCCCCGCCGCCGCCGCGCCGATGGCCTGTCCCGCCAGGGATGGCCCCAGCAGGCTCAGCACGTTGCTGGCCAGGGCCAGGAGCACCACCCCCGCGAGAAACAGGCGGTAGTCCATGATGTACCGCAGCACCCGGCGGAGGGTCCCCTTGGCGTCCTTTGGTTTTTCCTTTTTTCCGGTCCTTTGAGGCGGCATGTTCTCTCCCTCCCCCCTCTCACGCCAGCTCGCCCATCTGGGACTGGTAGATGTCCAGATAGACGGGGCAGGTCTTCAAAAGCTCCTGGTGGGTGCCCTGGCCGATGACCCGGCCCTCCTCCAGCACCAAGATCAGGTCCGCGGAGAGGATGGAGCTGATCCGCTGGGCCACGATAACGGAGGTGACCTGTCCGTAGCCCTCCCGGATGTTCCGGCGCACCGCCGCGTCGGTGCGGTAGTCCAGGGCGGAGGTGGCGTCGTCCAGAATCAGGATCTCCGGCCGGGCCGCCAGAGCCCGGGCGATGAGCAGCCGCTGCTTCTGGCCGCCGGAGAGGTTGGCCCCCCGGATGTCCGCCCGGTACTGGTACTCCCCCGGCTTTTCGGCGATGAAGCCGGCGGCCATGGCGGCCTCCGCGGCCTGCCGCACCGCCGCGGCGTTGACGGGCCGGCCCATGGAGATGTTCTCCTCCAGGGTGTCGGCAAAAATCATGTCGTTCTGCATGGCCACGCCGAAGCGGCGGCGGAGCGCGTCCTTGTCGTAGGTCCGCACGTCCCGGCCGTCCACATACACGCCCCCCTGGTCCGCGTCGTAAAAGCGCATGAGCAGGTCCACGATGGTGGTCTTCCCCGCCCCGGTGGCGCCGATGAGGCCCATGGTCTGGCCCCACTCCAGGCGGAAGGACACATCGTCCAGGCTCTTCTCCCGCCGTCCCCCGGCAAAGCTCTCCGCCCGCTCCCCGCCGCCGGCGGCGTGGGTGAAGGACACGTGGTCGAACTCCAAAACGGCCCCATTGTCCCGCCTGCGCTCCTCCGTCAGAGGCAGGACGGGCTGGTCGTTGACGGTGTCGATGACCTCCGCGATCCGCCGGGCGGAGGCGGATGCCTTGGAGAGCATGATGAACACCCGGTTGAGGCCCATGACGCTCTGGAGGATCATGGTGAAATAGGTGAGAAAGGCCAGGATCACGCCGGGCTTGGTCTGCCCCGCGTTCACACGCTGGGCACCCAGCAGCACCACCAGCACCAGCCCCACGTTCAGGCACAGCTGCACGGTGGGTCCGGGGATGGCCATGATGACGCCGGCCCTCAGGTCATCCCTTGTCAAGTTCTCGTTGGCCTGGTGGAAGCGGCGCTTCTCATAGTCCTCCTTGGACAGGGCTTTGACCACCCGGATGCCGGAGATGTTCTCCCGCATGACCCGGACCACGGTGTCCAACCGGCGCTGGACCAGGTCGTAGAGGGGGATGCCCCGCCAGGAGACGAAGATCACCACGCAGATCAGCACCGGGGCCATGACGCACAGGATGGAGGCCAGGGCCGCGTCCATGGTCAGCGTCACGGCGATGCCCCCCACCAGCAGGATGGGGGCCCGGACCCCCAGCGTCTGCATGGCGCGGATGAAGGTCTGAACATTGTAGGAATCGGAGGTCATCCGGGAGATGAGGGAGGGTAGGCCGAAGCGGTCGATCTGCCCCCCGGAGAGCCGGGTGGTCTGGACAAACAGATCCTGACGGATGTGCTCGGCGCAGTCCCGGGCCACGGCCACCGCCGTGCGGTTGGCGAACACGTTCCCCTGGCGCACCGCCAGGGCGGCAGCCACCATCAGCAGACCCCACAGCACCACCAGGCCTGCCTCCCCCAGGGGAACCACCTCGTCGATCATGTGCTGAAGGATGTAGGGGATCATCAGCTCCCCCAGCGAGGCCACAGTCTTCACCGACATGCTCACGCAGATCCGCCCCAGCCGCTCCCGCATATAGCGGAAAATCATTCTCACCCTCGTATTCCCTCCATCCGCCTGTCCGCTGGTTTTGTAAAATTTCTTCACACAAGATGTAGTATACTCCCTGGTTTCCTCCTCTGTCAAGGAAGGCGCTTTTTCTCTTTTTCCGGGCTCTCATTCTCCTTAAATTGGTGGATATGCCGGGAATGGCAACCGCTGGTTGCTAAATTTTCAAGGCGGCTTGGTGGACATTTGCCCCCTCTCAGGCTATACTGTGGGACAGAAATTCGGAGGAGGAACAGCCAT
>DVGP01000273.1 GCA_018712665.1 Candidatus Pelethomonas intestinigallinarum
CCAGGCTCCATCTCGCACAGGGGCAGGCGCAGCCGCTCCTCGCAGCGGTCCATCATGGCCAGGGCGGTTTTGACGGGGATGGGGTTCACCTCCCAGAACAGGGCCTCGCAGAGCCGACGGAGCTTCAGCTGGAGCTTGCCGGCGGTGACAAAGTCCCCTTCCAGGCAGGCGTGGGTCAGGGCCCGCATCTCCCTGGGGGCCACGTTGGCGGCCACGGAGATGACCCCCACGCCGCCCAGGAGCATGATGGGAGCGGTCTCGTCGTCGTTGCCGGACCATATGTAGAAGTCCTCCGGGCACAGCTCCCGGGTCTTCTGGATCAGGGCGAAATCCCCGCTGGCCTCCTTTACCCCTTGGATGTTGGGGTGCCTGGACAGGGCGGCGTAGGTCTCCGCCGCGCACTTGACCCCGGTGCGGCTGGGGACATTGTAGAGGATCATGGGGCGGTCCACGGCGTCGGCGATGGTCTCGTAGTGGCGGATCAGGCCCCGTTGGGTGGCCTTGTTGTAGAAGGGCGTCACCACCAGCAGGCCGTCCACCCCCGCCAGGGCGGCGTCCTTAGAGAGGGTGATGGCGGTCTCGGTGCTGTTGGCGCCGGTGCCGGCAATCACCGGGACCCGGCCGTCCACCTGCCGCACCACGGTTTCCACGGTCCGCATCCGCTCCACATAGCTCATGGTGGCGGCCTCGCCGGTGGTGCCGCAGACGATGACAGCGTCGGTGCCGCCCTGGAGCTGGAAGTCAATGAGCCGCCGCAGGGCGGCGTAGTCCACGGTCTCGCTGGTGAAGGGCGTGATGACGGCCACGCCGGAGCCGGTGAATAGGGGCTTCCTCATGGTGATCTCCTCCCGCTTGCGTCTTCTATATTCCAGTATATAGAAACATCTTATGCAATGTAACTTTTATTTGTGCTCAGTAAATTGCAAAACATGTCCTATTGTATTATGTGGGGCCCGAAGGCCCCACACCGCTTTTCGGGGGCTCCGCCCCCGTACCCCGACCTACTTTTCTCTCGTGAGAAAAGTAGGCAAAAGCACGCACGGGAGGAGAAACCCTTTCGATGGGGTTTCTCCCCCGTGCCCCCCTCTTCCGCGACGACACAAAGGGGGGCGCGCGTCGGCACAAGCTCCGCATCCCTCATCCTGACGCAAGCGTCAGGCTTCGCTCGTTGCGCTGCGCCTCCTTCTTCCTCGGCAAACGCTACGCTGGTTTGCCTCGGAACGTCCCCTGCGGGGCCGTTTTTTACCGATTCCCGGTGGATTAACCCTGTTCGACGGTGGAAGCGCCTCGCAGAGTTTGGCGGGGCTGGGGGAGAATCCAAAGAGGGGGCCGCAGCCCCCTCATTGGTCGTCGTGGGGGTGGGATCCATAAGGGAGGGACCCCATCGAAAGGGTCCCTCCCTTATGCGCCTTTTTGGTCACTTTTTCGGCGTCGAAAAAGTGACCCGGGGTACGGGGGCGGAGCCCCCGATAAGCAGCGAATCGCAAAAATTCAGGGAGGAGGGGAAAACCCCTCCTCCCGCACCAGGAGAAATAAAAGATCAGATGTACCCTTCGGCGCACAGCAGTTCCGCCAGGAGCACCGCCCCGCCGGCGGCGCCCCGGAGGGTGTTGTGGCTGAGGCAGACGAACTTGTAGTCGTACTGTGTGTCCTCCCGCAGCCGGCCGATGGACACGGCCATGCCGTTCTCCAGCATCCGGTCCAGTTTGGTCTGGGGCCGGTCCGCCTCCTCGAAGTAGTGGAGGAACTGTTTGGGGGCGGAGGGGAGCTGGAGCTCCTGGGCCCTGCCGGAGAAGGCGGCCCAGTCCGCCTTGATCTGCTCAATGGACGGCTTCTGCCCCTCCTTGAAGGACATGAAGCAGGCGGCCATGTGGCCGTCGGAGCAGGCCACCCGGAAGCACTGGGCGGTGATGGAGGGGCCGTCGGCCAAAACAAATTTGCCGTCCTCGATGCTCGCCCACAGCTTCATGGGCTCCCGCTCGCTCTTCTCCTCCTCGCCGCCGATGTAGGGGATGCAGTTGTCCACCATCTCCGGCCAGCGCTCGAAGGTTTTGCCCGCCCCGGAGATGGCCTGGTAGGTGCAGACCAGGGCTTTTTCCAGCCCGTACTTCCGCAGGGGGTGCAGGGCGGGGACGTAGGACTGGAGGGAGCAGTTGGACTTCACGGCGATGAAGCCCCGCTTGGTGCCCAGGCGCTTGCGCTGGCTGTCGATGATGCGGATGTGGTCGGCGTTGATCTCCGGCACCACCATGGGCACATCCTCCGTCCAGCGATGGGCGCTGTTGTTGGACACCACCGGGCACTCCAATCTGGCGTACTTCTCCTCCAGGGCCCGGATCTCCTCCTTCTTCATGTCCACGGCGCAGAAGACAAAGTCCACCATGGAGGCAATCTTCTCCGCGTCGGCCTGGGCGTCCAGAACCACGATGCCCTTGGCCTCCTCCGGGATGGGAGTGCCCATGGCCCATCGGGCGGACACCGCCTCCTCATAGGTCTTGCCGGCGCTCTTGGCGCTGGCGGCGATGGCGGTGAGCTTGAACCAGGGATGGCCCTCCATCAAGGTGACGAAGCGCTGGCCCACCATCCCGGTGCCGCCGATGATCCCAACACGGTACTGCTTCATGATGCATTGCCTCCTATATACTACAAAAATGGTCAGGGGAAGGGGAGGAAAACTGTCGAATCACGCCTTGAAAATCCCCTTGTCCCCGTGTATACTATAACAAATCATGCCTGTGTCTTGTTACATTCCTCTCACCCGCGTATCCTGACCACGGGGAGGAATGTTGTCATCATACCACATTTTTTCCACGTGTCAAGAGCTTTTGTCCATATATGGAGGATAGATGAAAAAATTACTTCGGGTTATTTGCCTGTGTTTTTTCACCGCGGTCATTTTGACCGCGGGTGCCTTTGCGTCGGAGAACACCCTGAAGGTGGGCCTCTACTACGGCAGCAGCGCCCTCTTTTCCGCCAACCTGCAAAACTACCAGGGTTCCGGCTATGAGCTGGGGTGGTTCGACGAGGAGAGCCGGGAGTTTTATTACGTCGGCTATCTCACGGAGGAGAAGATCTCCATGACCGTCGACGGCAATATCTACATCAGCGGCGGGTCCTACTACGCGGATCCCCCGGCGGCGGCGGACGCCGAGGTGGGGGGCTACCACGTCCAGCTGGACGACGCCTTTGAGACTTTTGAGGAGGCGCGGTACGCGGCGGACCAGTTTTCCGGGGCTTTCCCGGCCTACATCAACGGGACTTACCGGGTCCGGGTAGGGGATTATCTTACCCGTGCGGAGGCGGAGATCGCCGCCGCCACCTACGAGACCTACACATGGTATGATATGTACGGCGGCGTCCACGAATTCTCCGGAGCCGCCGCGGCGCCCAGCGCCACCGGCGTGACCATCACTGTCACCACCACGGATCAGGTCCTGTTTGAATTCGACTGCTCCGGGGCAAGATCTCTGGGGATCATGCCCGACGGCAGGGGGCAGGAGGCGGTCACCTGGTTCAAGGGCTACAAGTGGTACGGTGGCTTTGAGTACCGGCGGAGCACCGGCGGCAGCATCAATGTCATCAACGTGGTGGACATTGACGACTATGTCAAAGGGGTCCTGCCCTACGAGATGGCCCCGGAGTGGCCCCTGGAGGCCCTGAAAGCCCAGGCGGTCTGCGCCCGGACCTATGCCCTGTGGCAGAGCAAGCACTACGCCAGCTACAAGTTCGACGTGTGCAACACCACGGACTGCCAGGTCTACTACGGTCTGAACCAGGCCAGTCCGCTGACGGACCGGGCGGCGGAGGAGACCGCCGGGGTGGTGATCACCTATGACGGGGCCTACGCCGAGACCTACTACTGCTCCAGCAACGGCGGGGCCAGCGAGAGCTCGGGGAACGTGTGGATTACGGACCTGCCCTATCTGGTGGGGAAGGAGGACCCCTACGAGGGGACCATCTCCATCCCCGGCTACCGCTGGTCCGTCAGCTACACCTGGGACCAGCTCACCCGGGTGCTCCAGAGCAAGGGCTACAGCATCGGCTCTGTCCGGGACGCCTATGTCTCCCGGACCACCCCCACGGGGAACGTGGCGGAGATCACTTTCGTGGATGACAGCGGGGACGCGCTCCGGGTTACCGGCGAGACCTGCCGCACCGTCTTTTACACCACCCTCTTCGGGGAGACCAAGTCGGTGCGCAGCATGCGCTTTTTCATCACCGGCGGCAGCGGGGGGAGCGGCGTTGCCGTGAACGAGGGCGGGACCCTGCCGGGCCTGGACGGCGTGTACGCCGTCACCGGCGGCGGGCTGGCCCAGCTCCCGGGGGACGATGTGTACGTCGTCACCTCCGGCGGCGTCTCCCGGCTGGAGCCGGAGCAGGGGAGTGCCTCAGCCGGAGGCATCACCATCACCGGCACGGGCCTGGGCCACAACGTGGGTATGAGCCAGTACGGCGCCAGGGCCATGGCGGAGCTTGGCTACACCTACGAGGACATTTTGTACTTCTATTTCACCGGCATTGAGCTGGAAAGGATACGGTAATTCCATTGAAAACACATGACTTTTATTTTGATCTGCCCCAGGAGCTTATCGCCCAGACGCCTCTGGAGCGGCGGGACGCCTCCCGCCTGCTGACTCTGGACAAGGTGACGGGGGCCTGGTCCCACCGGCACTTCCACGAGCTGCCCGACCTGCTGCGGCCCGGGGACTGCCTCATCATGAACGACAGCCGGGTGCTGCCCGCCCGGCTCCTGGGCAGCCGTCTCCACAGCGACGGGACGGCCGGCGGGGCGGCGGAGGTGCTGCTGCTCATTGACCGGGGGAACAACGTGTGGGAGTGTCTGGTCCGCCCGGGGAAGAAGCTGCGGACCGGCGCCCGGGTCTCCTTCGGGGACGGGGAGCTGGTGGGCGAGGTCGTTGGGGAGGTGGAGGGCGGCAACCGCCTGGTCCGCTTCACCTACCAGGGCATCTTTCTGGAGGTTTTGGAGCGGCTGGGGCGGATGCCCCTGCCCCCCTACATCAAAGAGGAGCTCCAGGACCAGGGGCGGTACCAGACCGTCTACGCCAAGCACGACGGCTCCGCCGCCGCCCCCACCGCCGGGCTCCACTTCACCCGGGAGCTGATGGACCGGGTGGAGTCCATGGGCGTCCCCATCGGCTATGTGACCCTCCATGTGGGCCTGGGCACCTTCCGCCCGGTGAAGGAGGAGGACATCCTGGACCACGATATGCACAGCGAGTACTGCGTCATCCCCCAGGAGACGGCGGACCTCATCAACCGCACCAAGGCCGCCGGGGGCCGGGTCATCTGCGTGGGCACTACCTCCTGCCGGACCATCGAGAGCTGGGCGGCGGAGGACGGGCATATGGAGGCCAAGGCGGGCTGGACCAACATCTTCATCTACCCCGGCTACCGCTTCAAGGTCATGGACGGCCTTATCACCAACTTTCACCTGCCGGAGAGCACCCTCATCATGCTGGTCTCCGCCCTGGCGGGCCGGGAGCACATCCTGGCCGCCTATGAGGAGGCGGTCCGGGAGCGGTACCGCTTTTTCTCATTTGGAGACGCGATGTTTATTGCCGATGGCTTCCCGGAGAGCGGACAGGAGATGCCGGTATGATATTTGAAAAAGTTGACTGTGGGAAAGCCAGTGCCGTTGTCGTAACCAGCGACACAAAGGTGATCACAGACGTCGGTTCCGCCCTGGATCTGCTCATGTCCGCCAAGTTTGAGGCCGGGACAAAGAATATTATCCTTGATAAAACGTACATCACCGAAGATTTTTTCGTTCTGAGCAGCGGCCTGGCGGGAGAAATCCTTCAAAAGTATGTCAATTACGGCGGAAAGCTCGCGATATACGGAGATTTTTCGCGCTATACCAGCAAGCCTCTGAAGGATTTTATCTATGAGAGCAACAAGGGGAAGGATGTTTTCTTTGTTGCGACCAGGGATGATGCCATTGGGAGGATGAGGGCCGCTCTTTCGTGAGGAGGCTTCTCTCTGCGGGCTTGGGCCCAGCTTTTGACCCATTTCCACGGTGACAGCGCGAAGCGGCGGAAGAAAAATTCGGAGAAAAGGAGAGACGCCTTATGGAGATCAAGCGTGTGGCCCTTGTGGGCCTTGGGGCCATCGGCTCCTATCTGGCTCCCCGGCTGGAGGCGGCCCTGGGCCATGGAAATTTCCTGGTGGTCGCCTCGGGGGAGCGCCGGGCGCGGCTGGAGCGTGAGGGAACCGTCATCAACGGCGAGACCTATCACTTCACTGTGGCCGACCCGGCGGAGGGCGCCGTCCTACCGGCGGACCTGGTGATCTTCGCCGTCAAGTGGCCACAGCTGGCCCAGGCGGTGGAGGACGTCCGCCCCCTGGTGGGGGAGGATACGGCGCTGCTGTCCCTGCTCAACGGCGTGGAGAGCGAGGAGGTCCTGGCCCGTGCCTACGGCTGGGACCAGGTGCTCTACGGCCTGATCCGCGTCTCCTCCAAGCGGGAGGGCCACGCGGTGGCCTTTGATCCCGGGGCGGGGTGTATCTTTTTTGGGGAGAAGCGCAACGCGCCTCCCTATACTCCGCGGGTGGCGGCCATAGCGGCGCTGTTTGACCGGGCCGGCATCCGCTGCCAGATCTCCGAGGATATGGTCAAGGAGGTCTGGCTGAAGTTCTGCACCAACATCGGGGAGAATATGACCTCCGCCGTCATCGGGAACTGGTACGGGACCTGGCGGCGCAGCGAGCACGCTGTCTACACCCGCCGGGCCGCCTATTTGGAGGTCCTGGCCCTGGCGGAGAAGCTGGACGTCTCCATCACCGAGGAGGAGGTCCTGGGAAAGCTGTCCACCACGACTCCCTTCTACAACAAGCCCTCCACCCGTCAGGACATCGAGGCCCGCCGCCCCACGGAGGTGGACATGTTCTCCGGCGCGGTGGTGCGCATGGGCCGGGAGCTTGGCGTTCCCACGCCGGTGAACGAGTGGCTCTACCACGCCATCCGCCTGATCGAGGAGATGAACGCCGGGGCGCTGGAGCTGCCCGGCGGAGGAGAGGGGGCGTAGTCCGTGCTGGAGCTGATCAAGGGGGCTGTGGGGGACGCGGCGGCGCCGCTGGTCTTTCTGGTCCTGTTTTTGGCCATCGGCGGCGGCGCATTGTGGATCACCCCCCGGCTGGCCCGGTGGCTGGACGAGCGGGATAAGAAGCACAAGGGCTATTTTGACGGCATGATGACCCAGCCGCCGGAAGAAAATGAGGAGAATACAGAAGAGGCATCAGAATGAAAATACTATGTGTTTACTACAGCCGCACAGGCAATACGGAAAAGCTGATGGAGGAGATCGCCGGGGAGCTGGGCTGTGAGAAGGTCAGGCTCAGCGACGGGGTGGACCGCTCCGGGCTGGTCGGCTGGCTCCGCAGCGGGATGCAGGCCATGGCCCGGCACGTCCCCCAGGTGGACAAGCCGGAGACAGAGCTGCCCCTGGGGGAGTACGACCTAGTCATCATCGGCACGCCGGTGTGGGCCGGGCGCTGCTCCGCGCCGGTGCGGAGCTTCCTCACCCAGTTCGGGGAGGAGCTGAAGCGGGTGGCCTATGTCATCACCCGGGCCGGCGACAGCCACTATGACGAGGTCTTCGACCAGATGGACCTGTATGTGAAGCGCCCCCATGTACAGGCGGTGAGCATCCGCCCCAACGCCGTGGGGGCGGACTTCTGGCGGGACGAGTTCCTGTCGGGCCTGAAGGGCGGGGACGAGGGGAGGAGCGGCGATGCTCGATAAGCTCAAGGCCGTGGCGGACCGCTATGAGGCTGTCGTCAGCCAGTTGGAGGACCCGGCGGTCTACGCCGACAGCGCCCGCCTGGCCAAGCTCACCCGGGAGCAGAAGGAGCTGACCCCCCTGGTGGAGGCGTACAGCGCCTACCGGCAGGCGGGCTCGGACATGGAGGCCGCCCGGGAGATGATGGGCGACAGCGAGCTGCGGGAGCTGGCCCAGGAGGAGTACCACGCCGCCAAGGAGCGGCGGGAGCGCCTGGAGCAGGAGCTGAAGCTCCTGCTGCTGCCCAAGGACCCCAACGACGGCAAAAACGTGGTCATGGAGATCCGGGGCGGCGTGGGCGGCGAGGAGGCCATGCTCTTCGCCGGAGACCTGCTGCGGATGTACACCATGTACGTGGAGAGCCGGGGCTGGCGCATGGAGATCGTCAGCGTCAGCGAGACAGAGCTGGGGGGTGTGAAGGAGGCCAGCCTCCTCATCGAGGGGGAGGGCGCCTGGTCCCGGCTGAAGTACGAGAGCGGCACCCACCGGGTCCAGCGGGTGCCGGTGACCGAGTCCAACGGCCGCATCCAGACCTCCGCCGCCACGGTGGCGGTGCTGCCGGAGGCGGAGGAGGTGGACTTCACCATCGACCCCAAGGACCTCCAGATCGACACCTTCCGCTCCTCCGGCGCCGGGGGCCAGCACGTGAACAAGACGGAGTCCGCCATCCGCATCACCCACCTGCCCACCGGGGTGGTGGTGGAGTGCCAGGACGAGCGGAGCCAGTACAAGAACAAGGACCGGGCCATGAAGATCCTGCGCTCGAAGCTGCTGGAGGCGGAGCGGGAGAAGCAGGACGCCGCCATCGCTGCCCAGCGCCGCAGCCAGGTGGGCAGCGGCGACCGGTCCGAGCGCATCCGCACCTACAACTTCCCCCAGGGCCGGGTCACCGACCACCGCCTTGCCGGGGACGTGAAGAACTTCAACATCGACGCCGTTATGAGCGGGGGCCTGGACCCCATCATCGACGCCCTGACCACCGCCGACCAGGCCGCCCGCCTGGCGGAGCAGGGGGAGGCGTAGCAATATGGTGACACAATATTTTCGCATCACCGACCCGGAGACGCAGAGGGAGGAGCTGGCACAGGCCGCCGCCATTCTCCGGGAGGGGGGCCTGCTGGGCATCCCCACGGAGACGGTCTACGGCCTGGGGGCCAACGGTTTGAACACCGATGCCGTGAATCGGATCTTCCTGGCCAAGGGCCGGCCCCAGGACAACCCCCTGATCCTCCACATCCCCGGCCCCAGGTGGCTCAGCCGCTACTGCCGGAACGTGCCCCCGGCGGCCTACGAGCTGGCGGAGCGGTTCTGGCCGGGTCCCCTGACCATGATCCTCCGCCGCCGGGCCAACGTGCCCAACGCCGTCACCGCCGGGCTGGACACCGTGGGCGTCCGCTGCCCGGACCACCCGGTGACATTGGCTATCATCCGGGAGGCCGGGGTGCCGGTGGCGGCCCCCAGCGGCAACCTATCCGGCCGGCCCAGCCCCACCTGCGCCCGGCACATGGCCGAGGACATGGACGGGCGGATCGACGGCATCGTGGACGGTGGCCCCTGCCAGGTGGGGGTGGAGTCCACCATCCTGGACCTGACCACCCCCATCCCCCGTCTGCTGCGCCCCGGCGGGCTCCCTCTGGAGGCCCTGGAGGAGGTGCTGGGGGAGGTGGCGGTGGACAAGGCGGTCACCGCCCCCCTCTCCGCCGGAGAAAAGCCCCGGGCCCCGGGGATGAAGTACCGCCACTATGCCCCCAAGGCCCCCGTCACCGTGGTCACCGGCGACAGCCGCCGCACCGCCCGGTACATCCGGGAGCGCCTGGGGGAGCGCACGGGGGTCATCTGCTTTGACGAGTACCGGGAGGACTTTCCCGGCTGCGTGGTGGAGGACATCGGCTCCGTGGCGGACAAGGCGGAGCAGGCCCGCCGGGTCTTCGACGCCCTCCGGGCCTTCGACGACACCGACGTTACCGCCATCTTTGCCCAGTGTCCCGGGGACGGCGGCCTGGGGCTGGCGGTGGCCAACCGGCTGAAGAAGGCCGCGGGCTTCCAGATCGTGGACCTGGGGGAGGGGGCGTAGCTATGGCCGTCATCGGCATCACCGGCCCCACCGGGTCCGGAAAGACCACCGCCCTCCGGGTCCTGACGGCTCGGGGGTTCCGGGTGGTGGACTGCGACCGGCTCTATGACCGGCTCCTGGAGACGGATCGGGACCTCCGCCGGGGGTTGGAGGCCGCCTTCGGACCGGTATTTCTGCCGGACGGGGCTCTGGACCGCCGGGCCCTGGCCGCCCGGGTCTTCTCCGATCCCGCGGAGCTGGAGAAGCTCAACGCGGTGGTCTACCCGGCGGTGAACGCCGCCGTGGAGGAGGAGATTACCCGCTGGGGAGAAAAGGGGCTTGCCATCGACGCCATCAATCTGATAGAATCAGGGTTGGGCCGCCGCTGCGGCCTCACCGTGGCGGTGACGGCGGACCCGTCTGTCCGCCTGAGGCGGATCATGGCCCGGGACGGCATCGACGAGGCCCGGGCCCGGGCGCGGATCGCCGCCCAGAAGCCCGACGAGTTCTACCGCCGGCACTGCGGCTTCACCCTGGTGAACCAGGCGGGGAGCCAGCGGGAGTTTGAGACCCTGGCGGCGGAGTTTTTCGACGCGGTATTACAATTTTACATCTGATGGAGGTTTGATGCACATGGACGCGAAAGAGTGGAAGGAGAAGGTTCTCTACAGCCCGAAGAACGGGTATGACCGCATCACCGAGGCCCGGCGGCGGGACATGGAGGACTACTGCAAGGGCTACAAGGCCTATCTGGACGCCGGCAAGACCGAGCGGGAGTGCGTGGCCGAGGCGATCCGCCAGGCCAAGGAGCAGGGCTTCCAGCCCTATGAGCGGGGCATGGCCCTGGCCCCCGGCGACAAGGTCTATTTGAGCAACCGGGGCAAGATGCTGCTCCTGGCGGTCATCGGGCGGAAGTCCCTGGCGGAGGGCACCCGGATCACCGCCGCCCACATCGACTCCCCCCGGCTGGACCTGAAGCCCAACCCCCTCTATGAGGACAGCGAGCTGGCCTATCTCAAGACCCACTACTACGGCGGTATCCGCAAGTACCAGTGGGTGACCATCCCCCTGGAGCTCCACGGTGTGGTGGCCCTGGCCGATGGCACGGTGAAGACCGTGGCCATCGGGGCCGGAGACGAGCCGAAGCTGGTGGTCAACGACCTGCTGCCCCACCTGGGCAGCGAGCAGGGGAAGAAGACCCTCAACGACGGCATCGCCGGCGAGCAGCTGAACCTGCTGGTGGGCAGCGAGCCCCTGGAGGGCGAGGAGAGCGAGCGGGTGAAGCTGGCGGTCATGAAGCGGCTCTACGAGAAGTACGGCTTCACCGAGGAGGACTTCATCTCCGCGGAGCTGGAGGCGGTGCCCGCTCAGAACGCCGTGGACATCGGCCTGGACGCCAGCATGATCGGCGCTTACGGCCATGACGACCGGGTCTGCGGCTACGCCGCCCTGAAGGCCCTCTTCGACCTGGACCGGACCCCGGACCACACCGCCGTGTGCGTGCTGGCGGACAAGGAGGAGATCGGCTCCGTGGGCGTCAGCGGGATGCAGACCGCCGCCTTCGACACCTTCATGGCGGATCTCTGCGAGGGCCAGGAGGTCCGGGTGCGGCAGTGCCTGGAGAACTCCTTCTGCCTCTCCGCCGACGTGTCGGCGGCCTACGACCCCAACTTCGCGGACGTGTACGAGAAGCGCAACTCCGCCCGGTTGAACTACGGTGTGGGCCTGTGCAAGTACACCGGCAGCCGGGGCAAGGGAGGGGCCAGCGACGCCTCCGCGGAGCTGGTGGCCTACGCCCGCCGGATCTTTGACGGCAATGGCGTCATCTGGCAGATGGCCGAGCTGGGCAAGGTGGACGCCGGCGGCGGCGGCACCGTGGCCGCCTATATGGCCAACCGGAACATTGACACCCTGGACGCCGGGGTCCCCGTCCTGGCCATGCACGCCCCCTTCGAGGTGGTCTCCAAGCTGGACTGCTACATGACCTACCGGGCCATGATGGCGGTTTACGAAAACTAAGAATCAAGAAACAGGTCAAGGGCCGGCGCATAGCGCCGGCCCTTGGTTTATTGTCCATATGTGGGAAAAGAGCGGTCAGGGGTTGGCTTGGAGGTAGGACAGCACGTCGGCGGCGTTGGTGTCCGGCTTTACCTTGGGCATGACCTTTTCAATCACGCCGTCGGGCCCGATGATGAAGGTGGAGCGGATCACCCCCATGCTCACCTTGCCGTAGTTCTTCTTCTCCTGCCACACGCCGTAGGCCTGAATGGCCGTCAGCTCCGGGTCAGAGAGGAGGAGAAAGGGCAGGCCGTGCTTCTCCGCGAACTCCTGGTGGGAGGCGGCGGAATCCTTGCTCACGCCGATGACCACCGCGTCCAGGGCCTTGAAGTCCTCATAGGCGCCGGCAAAGGCACAGGCCTGCCGGGTGCAGCCCGGGGTGTTGTCCCGGGGGTAGAAGTAGAGCACCACCCGCCGTCCGGCAAAGTCCGACAGGGACACTAGGTTCCCGTCCTTGTCCGGCAGGGTGAAGTCAGGGGCTTTCATTCCGGCTTCCAGCATAGTGATTTTCTCCTTTGGTGTTTTATTTGATGAACACAAAGTGGTTTTCCGTGGAGCAGGCGGGGGAGAAGCGGTAGCCCAGGCGGTCGAAGTCCCGGACGTCCCGGGCCCGGCTGATGTCGTGCTCCGCCAGAAAGCGGACCATCTCCCCCCGGGCCATCTTGCACATGGTGCCCTTCTCGACCACCTTTCCGCCCTTCTCCTCCCCGAAGACGCAGGTGAGGAAACGGACCGGCGGCGGCAGGTGGGGCTCCACGGCCCGGCTGTACTCCCGGGAGGCCAGGTTCAGCACCAGGTCCGTCTCTGCCGCCAGCGCCTCCGCCAGGACCCCGCCCCAGAAGGCGTACAGGTCCCGGCAGCCGTCCACGGCCAGCCGTGCCTGCATCTCCAGCCGGTAGGGGGTCACGCCGTCGAAGGGCCGAAGCAGGCCGTAGAAGCCGGAGAGGATGCGAAGATGCTCCCGGACGTAGTCCAGCTGCCCGGCCTCAAAGACCCCGGGGGCCATGTACTGGTACTGGATGCCCTCATAGGAGAGAAGGGCGGGGGTGAGATGGCGGCGCAGGTCCATGGTTCCCAGCCGCTCCACGTTCAGCTTCGCGATGGCGTCGCTGCACTTCCAGAGCGCCTGGAGCGCCTGGGGCGGCATGGCCCGAAGGGCCGCCAGCAGCCGCTCCGTCCGGTCCAGAAATGGAGGCAGGCCCTCCGGAGCGAAGCCGTCCTCGTCGGTCCGCATCTTTTTTGCCGGAGAAATGATGATCCGCATATGAGCGCCTCCTCCGTTCCATGATCGCTCCTATTATAGCGGCAGCGGCGAAAAAAGTAAAGGCGGAGGGGAAGAGAAGGGCGAGGCGGAGAAAATCCCAAGAAAATGAAAATAATGCTTGCCTTTTTCCATCGGGTGTGATATCCTATCATGGCGATAAAGGGCGGTCCTCTGTCGAGGGGGTCGGGCCAGAGAGCCGGCGGACCCGGAGAATCGTTACGAACGCCTATAAATTAGGAGGAAATACCCCATGGATCTCATCAAGGAGCTGACCAAATCTCAGATCAAGGAGATGCCCCCCGTGGAAGTGGGCGACACCGTGAAGGTGCACGTGAAGGTCAAGGAGGGCGCCCGTGAGCGCATTCAGGTCTTCGAGGGCACCGTCATCGCCAAGAAGCACGGCGGGATCGAGGAGACCATCACCGTCCGCCGCCTGTCCTACGGCGTGGGCGTGGAGAAGGTCTTCCCCCTGCACTCCCCCACCATCGACAAGATCGAGGTTGTCCGCCACGGTATTGTCCGCCGGGCCAAGCTGTACTACCTGCGCGACCGCGTGGGCAAGGCCGCCAAGGTCCGCGAGAAGCTGTAAGCGAAAACGGAGCGGAAAAGCCGCCTTCCAATGGGGGAGGCGGCTTTTGCTTTTCTTTGTTTTTGTGGAAGATAAGCGCGGGTTACCTGCGCGGTTCTCAGCGGCGCGGGGTTACAAAAAGTTGACAGTTGAGTTTTTTGCCGTTTTGTGGTATCCTTTACCATCAGAAACTATGATCGCGGAGGACGGCTGCCATGTCTGAAGAAAAAAGAGAGCGGGAGAACGAGACGGAGGCCGGCAATGCCGGAGAAACTGCCCCGGCAGAGAAAGAGCCCCTGGAAAACACCGTCTACGACTGGGCCAAGTGCCTGATTTCTGCGGTGGTGGGAGTGGTGCTGCTGTTCACCTTCGGCGTCCGCCTCATCGGGGTCAGCGGCGTGTCCATGCAGGACACCCTCTACACCGGGGACCGGCTGGTGGTCCTCAACTCCATGTTCTGCGACTACCAGCCCGGCGATGTGGTGGTGGTCAACGCCTACAACGCTCAGCTCGACGAGACCCTGGTAAAGCGGATCATCGCCGTGGAGGGGCAGACGGTGGACATCGACTTCAACACCGGCACCGTCTACGTGGACGGCCAGGCCCTGGATGAGCCCTACACAAAGGAGCCGACCTATACGACAGACGGGACGGAGTTCCCCCTGACCTTGAAGGAGAACGAGGTCTTTATCATGGGGGACAACCGCAACCACAGCACCGACAGCCGCAGCTATCGGCTGGGGCCGGTGGACGAGGGCTATATCCAGGGCAAGGCCATCTTTCTGCTGATCCCTGGCAGAACAGCGGAGACCGGCAGGCTGGACTTCAGCCGGATCGGGCCGATCAACTGAGGCACATCGGATTTTTCGAAGGGAGGGAAGGACTGTGGCCGAGGAGCGCGGCGCCATGCACATTCAGTGGTACCCCGGACACATGACCAAGACCCGGCGGATGATCGCCGACCAGCTCAAGCACATGGACGCGGTGTGCGAGATCCTGGACGCCCGCATCCCCATCTCCAGCCGAAACCCGGACGTGGAGGAGCTGACGGCGGGGAAGCCGCGGCTGGTGGTCCTCAACCGGGTGGACCTGGCGGACCCGGCCGGAACCCGGCGCTGGGCGGAGCACTTCCGGAGCCGGGGCTTCGCCGTGCTGGAGTGCAACGCCAAGGACGGCCAGGGGACGGCCCGGTTCCCCGCCGCCGTCCGGGAGCTCCTGGCGGACAAGCTGGCGACCTACGCCGAGCGGGGCCAGGCGGGGCGGATGATTCGGGTCATGATCCTGGGCATCCCCAACGTGGGGAAATCCACCTTCATCAACAAGGTGGCCCGGCGAAAGACCGCCAAGGCGGAGGACCGCCCCGGCGTCACCCGAAGCAAGCAGTGGGTGCCCATTGATGCCAGCCTGGAGCTGCTGGACACCCCGGGCATCCTGTGGCCCAAGTTTGAGGACCAGAGCGTGGGGATGAATCTGGCCTACACCGGCGCGGTCCGGGACGAGATCATGGATCTGGAGACCCTGTCCTGCTGCCTGATGGCCTTCCTGGGGAACCATTATCCCGCTGCTTTAGCGGAGGGCTATAAGCTGCCCTCCCTCCCGGACCGGGAGGAGGGGGAGAACGACGTGGCCTGGGGGTACCGCCTGCTGGAGGCCGCCGGGCGGAAGCGCGGCTTCCTGATTTCCGGCGGCGAGGTGGACACCGCCCGGATGGCCAGAATCCTTCTGGATGAGTTCCGGGGTGGGAAGCTGGGCCGGTTCACCCTGGAGCTGCCCTGACCTGCCGGGGCGGAGAGAAGTCCGGCCATCGCGCAGAATACCGAAGCGTCAAAGAGCCGCCGCCCCTTGAAAGACCGGGGGCGGCGGCTTTCTTGACGGCAGGGACCGGGATCAGCCGCTCTCCGCCTCCCCTGGTTTTTATTTGCCTCCCCGGGAAGGAGAGGGGTTTGCGTCCTTTGCGGAAAATGTGGTATGGTAAGGGCGGAATTACACAGATGATAAGAGAGGTGGGCCTATGGCGACGAAGGGATATCACAGCTACCGGGGACGCCGCTCCGGGCGGAGCTGGCTGCTGGTGGCGGTGCTGGTGCTGCTGCTGGCGGCGGCCTGCGCCTATCTGTTTTTGCAGCGGTACCTGCGGTACACCGACGACGGCGGGATGTACTTCGCTCTGCCCTTCCTGGAGGAGACGGCGGCGGAGCCGGACGTCCAGCCGGAGAGCGTGGAAGAGGAACGGGAGATGAATTTGGTCATCGAGGAGCCGGAGGAGAGCGAACCCGCGGAGGAGCCCTATGGGGATCGCCGCCTGCTGGGGCTGGACGCCCCGCCGGCGGACGCTGAGACCTTGAACGCGCTTCTGGCCCAGACAGGGGCCAACGGCTTTGTCTGCTCTCTCCGGGATAATGCGGGGCTGGTCTACTACACCTCCACCGCCGCCCTCCGGGACGCGGTGGCCTCCGGCGCCGCCGACGCCCAGACGCTCTCCCAGCTGTGCCAGGAGACGGAGGCTTTGGCTGTGGCCCGGCTGAACTGCTTCCATGACAGCTACTACGCCTGGGCCAATATGGAGACCGCCGGCCTCTGCCAGGGCAGCGGCTACATCTGGTACGACTCTCTCTCCTACCACTGGCTGGACCCGGCCAAGGAGGCCGCGAGGGCCTACGTCATCAGCTTGGCGGTGGAGTGCGCCCAGATGGGCTTTGACGAGCTGCTGCTGGAGGAGATGCAGTACCCCGCCTCCGGGAATCTGGAGAAGATCAGCTATGCCGGCGGCGAGGCGGGGCGGACAGAGTCCCTTGTCCTGTTTCTGACGGAGCTGCGGGCGGCCCTGGAGCCCTACGGCACCAAGGTGTCCCTGCTGGTGGACGGGCGGCTGCTGACGGCGGAGGGAGACCCGGCCTACGCCGAGACCACCGGACTGGATCTGACACAGCTTTTGCCCCTGGTGGACGCGGTCTACACGGAGACGGCGGACCTGGAGGCGGCTCAGGCGGCTCTGGAAGCCCTGGCGGGGGAGGGCGAGGCGCCTGCGCTGGTTTCCCTGACCGCCGCCCCGGCGGAGGGAAGCGACGGCGGGACCGAGGCGCTCCCGGATGCGGGAAATTGGTATATTCCTTGACCGGCGATGTTCTCGCCGCGCCGGGGACCGGACTTCTCAAGACCGGTCCCCGGCGTTTTTTCTCCAAGGTATTCACAAAATCTTAACGGGCTTGTCAAAAACACGACAATGAATTTGTACATATCGTCAAAATCTTGACAAAATCATAAAAGAGGGTGGAGGTCGATAGAAAAATATGGTAAACTACAGAAGAACTATAGACAGATACATAGGATAGGAAGGAAACTGGCGGGACGTGGAATAGCGGTCCCGCCAAAAACACAGGATAGTAGAATGACGACCTGCCTCATATGCTGAGTGGAAAGGGGTGAAAAGATGTCACTGGAAGCCATTACCAGGATTCGCCAGGTGGAGGATGACATGGAGCGCTCCAAGGCGGAAGCCAGGGGCCAGGCACAGAAGCTGGCCGCCGACGCCCAACGGGAGGGCAAGGAGCTTCTGGAGCGCCGGCGGGAGGCGTCCGCGGAGGCGGCAGCCAAGGCCATGGAGGAGGCCCGGCAGCGGGCCGGCCAGCGGCGGGAGGAGATTCTCGCCCAGGCCCGGCAGGACTGCGAGGCCCTGCGGGCGGAGGCCGGCAAGCGCATGGACGGCGCGGTCCGGGCGATCTTAGAAAAGGTGGTTGAGAGCTGATGTCCATTGTCAAGATGAAGCGGCTGCGCCTCATCGCTCTGGCCAGGGACCGGGACGAGCTGCTCTCCAGCCTGCTCCACGCGGGCTGCGTGGAGGTCAGCGAGCCTCCGGCGGACCTGGCAGACCCCCTGCTCCGGCGAGACAAGGCCCGGGTGGCGGAGGCCAAAAGCGAGTTGGCGGAGCTGAAGCAGGCTCTGAGTGTGCTGCGGCGGCAGGCGCCTCAAAAGGAGGGGCTTCTCACGCCCCGGCAGGTGGTCCGGGAGAGGGATCTGCTGGACCATGGGGCTATGGCCGCGGCGCTGGAGAAGGCCAGGACGGTGAACGACCACGCCAAGGCAGCCGGCCAGTGTTCCGCCCGTGAGACCCGGCTGAACGCCGAACTCCAGAGCCTGCGGCCCTGGGAGGCCTGCGATCTGCCTCTGAACGAGGCGGGGACCCGGTGCGTGGCCGTCCTGCTGGGTACGGTGCCCAGCGCCGTGGATTTCGACGCCATGGCCGGAGCGGTTTCGGAGGCGGCGGAGGCGTCCCAGGTGACGCTGCTGTCCGCCGACGGGCAGCAGCAGTGCCTGGAGGTGCTGGTTCACCGCTCCCAGGAGGGGGCGGCGCTGGAGGCCCTGCGGTCCTACGGCTTCAGTCTTCCCCAGTTCAAGGACGCCTCGGGCACCGCCCGGGACAATGTCCGGCGGCTGGAGGAGGAGCTGGAGGCCGTCCGGGCGCGGCGGCAGGCGGAGCTGGACGCCATCCGGGCCATGGGACCGGAGACCGGGGCGCTGAAGCTGTGCGTGGATCAGGTCCAGCAGGTCCTGGCCACGGAGGAGACCAAGGAGCGTATTCTTGCCGGCGGCAGCATTCTCTGCCTGGACGGCTGGGTGGATGAACCCAATGTTTCCAAGCTGGAGCAGGCCCTGGCGGCCTTTGACTGTGCCTGGGAGCTGACGGACCCGGCGCCGGAGGAGTATCCAAAGGTCCCGGTGAAGCTCCAGAACGGTCCGCTCACCCGGTGCATGAACATGGTCACGGAGATGTACGCCCTGCCGGTGTACGGCACCGTGGACCCCAACCCCCTGATGGCCCCCTTCTTCATC
>DVGP01000274.1 GCA_018712665.1 Candidatus Pelethomonas intestinigallinarum
TCCCAGGGGGGCGGCTGCCCCGCTGAGGAGGGCCGGGAGAAGGTCCTGGCGGCGGGTGACCCCGCCCTGGTGCCGCCGGAGCTGGCGGAGGGCCGGGTGGTCTGCCCCCTGGAGGACTACAAGGCCCACCGGAATATCCTGCGGTACAGCCGGGTGGTCATCACGGACCTGACGCTGACGGAGCTCAGCGACATCGCCCTGGGCCGGGACGCGGGAGTAAAGCAGTGCGCCGTGCTCCAGGCCCTGCTCCAGGGGGTGGACGTGTTCCTCCGGGAGGAGGGCCTGCCCTTCAAGACCTGGTCCGGCCGGGGCAGCAAGGTGCTCCACAGTCTGCTCTCCAGCTATGTCCAGACCCTGCGGACCTTCGGCGTGAAGCCGGCGAAGCAGTGGAAGCCGGAGCCCGTCCCCGAGGCCAGACCGCCGAAGTTCCAGGCCCCGGCGGTGGAGGTCCCCGCCGGCACCGCCCGGCCCAATGCTCAGCGTCTGGTCACCGAGGACGGAGCCCGTGCCCTGGTGAAGTCCGGCGGCCCCGTGGCCCTGGCCCGGGACGCCATCGTCACCCCGGCGGCCTGGGATGTGCTCCGCGCCGCCGGCGTGGAGATCGTGAAGGAGTGAGCCCATGCAGATATGTAAAGTGATCGGCCATGTCTGGGCCACCAAGAAGGAGAGCTCCCTCAGCGGCTTGAAGCTCATGGTGGTGCAGGAGGACATGGGGCCCCGCGGGGCCAAGCTGGTGGCCGCGGACATCGTGGGCGCCGGCATCGGCGAGCGGGTCCTGGTGGTCTCCGGCTCCACCGCCCGGAAGGCCCTGGGCAAGGACGAGGTGGCGGTGGACGCCGCCATCGTGGGCATCATCGACAGCGTGGAGCTGGAGCGCGAGAAAAACGGAAAGTAGGGGAGGGGAGCGAAACATGCGGGACAACCTCACGGAACTGATTTTTTCCGCCGGCGTGGTGGGCTGCGGCGGCGCGGGCTTCCCCACCCATAAGAAGATCTGCGGCCAGGTGGAGGACTTCATCGTCAACGGCGTGGAGTGCGAGCCCCTGCTGCGGACGGACCGGTACATCATGGCCCACTACGCCCGGGAGCTGGTGGAGACCGTGGCCGCCATCGGAGCGTTTCTCCAGGCCAAGCGGTGCGCCATCGGCGTGAAGCGGGCCTATGCTCCCCAGGTGGAGGCCCTGGAAGCCGCCATCCGGGAGACCGGGACGGCGGTGGAGCTCCACCTGCTGGAGAGCTTCTACCCCGCCGGGGACGAGCAGGTCCTGGTCCACGAGGTCACCGGCCGCACCGTTCCTCCGGGGGGCATCCCCCTGGCGGTGGGGGCGGTGGTGGACAACGCCGCCACGGTGCTGGCCATCCATGACGCCATGGCGGGGAAGCCCCTGACGGACAAGTACCTCTCCGTGGCGGGCCGGGTGCCGAAGCCCTCGGTCCTCCATGTCCCCGTGGGCACCTCCTTCGCCGAGTGCGTCGCCCTGGCGGGAGGAGAGCTGGGGGAGGGGGACTTCATCGTGGCCGGCGGGCCCATGATGGGCCGCTCCATGACCTGGGACCAGGCGAAACGGGAGGTCGTCACCAAGACCACCTCCGGCATTCTGGTCCTCCCCGCCGACGGAGCCCACGCCCAGCGGTACCAGCTCAGCGTGGAGAAGATGCTCAACCGGGCGCGGTCCGCCTGCATCCAGTGCTCCTACTGCACCCAGCTGTGCCCCCGGTACCTCCTGGGGCACCCCCTGCGGCCCAACCGGATCATGCGGAAGCTGTCCATGGGCGCCATCCCGGAGCTGCTGGAGGACGAGGACGTGAAGGCCGCCCAGCTGTGCTGCGAGTGCGGGGTCTGCGAGCTCTACGCCTGCCCCATGGGCCTGGCCCCCCGCCGGGTGAACCAGCTGGTGAAGGGGGAGCTGGCCAAGGCCGGCATACGGAGCAAATTCACCGGCGGGGACACCGACCCGGACCGGGAGGTCCGGAAGGCTCCCACCAGGAAGGCCGCGGCCCGGGCGGGTGTGCTGGAATACTACGACTGGGAGCCCGGCGAGGCGGTGGAGTACACGCCGAGGCGGGTGGCGATCCCCGTGAAAATGCACATCGGCGCCCCCTCCCAGCCCCTGGTGGCGGTGGGGGACCGTGTGGAGCGGGGGCAGCTCATCGCCCGGTGTCCGGAGGGCGCCATGGGCGCCCAGATCCACGCCTCCATCGCCGGCGTCGTTGCGGCGGTGGGGGACCGGATCGTCATTGAAAGCAGGTGAACGCTATGATGGATACCATCGGTTTTCTGGAACTGAACAGCATCGCCAAGGGGGTGGAGGCCGCGGATATCGTGGTCAAGACCGCCGACGTGCGCCTGGCCTTCGCCAAGGCCGGCTGCCCGGGGAAGTACTACATCCTCCTCACCGGCGAGGTGGCGGCGGTAGAGGCATCCCTGGCCGCCGGGGCCGCCGTGGGCGGCCATCACGTGGTGGACAGCTGCCTCATCCCCCGGGTCCACCCCCAGGTGATCCGGGCCATCAACCTGGCCGGGTCCCCGGAGGGGGCCGGGGCCATCGGGGTCATGGAGTTTTTCAGCGTCACCGCCTCGGTCTACGCCGCCGACGCGGCGGTGAAGGCGGCGGAGGTGACGCTGCTGGACGTGCGGCTGGGCACCGGCATCGGGGGGAAGAGCTTCGTGGTCCTCACCGGCGAGGTGGCCGCCGTGGAGGAGGCCGTGCGCTGCGGGGTGAACACCCCCAACGCCCAGGGCATGGTGGTGGCCTCGGTGGTCATCCCCAACCCCGTGCCGGAGCTCTACGCCAGCCTGCTGTAAGGAGGGGACCATGGCCTCAGTATACGACAACATCCAGGATAAGCAGCGGATCATACAGGAGTTCGTCCCCGGCAAGCAGGTGACCATGGCCCACCTCATCGCCAACCCCGAGCCCGACCTCTACAAGAAGCTGGGGGTGGTGGGGGAGCGGACCGGCGCCCTGGGGATCCTGACCATCACCCCCGGAGAGGGCGCCATCGTGGCCGCCGACGTGGCCAGCAAGGCCGCCAGTGTGGATCTGGTGTTCGTGGACCGGTTCAACGGCTCCGTGGTCATCAACGGGGATGTGGCCAGCGTGGAGGCGGCCCTGAAGGACGTGCTGGACGTGCTGGGCAACGTCATGGGGTTCACCCCCGCGCCCATCACAAGGACATGAAGAAGATCCTGCTGGTGGGCAGCGTCTCCTGCGGGAAGACCACCTTGTGCCAGCGCCTGAACGGGCTGGTGCAGGACTATAAAAAGACCCAGGCCATCGAGGTGGTGGGCAAGACCATCGACACCCCCGGCGAGTATCTGGAGCGGCGCAGCCTTTTCAGCGCCCTCATGGTCACCTCGGCGGAGGCCGACGAGGTCCTGTTTCTTCTGGACCCCACCCAGGACCGCTACCTATACTCCCCGGGGCTGGCGGCGGCCTTCCCCGTCCCTGTGGCGGGGGTCGTCACCAAGATCGACCTGGCCACCCCCCGGCAGCTGGCCGACGGCCTGGAGCTGCTGGAGCTGGCGGGGGCCAAGCCCATCTTTTCTGTCAGCTCCGTCACCGGAGAGGGGATGGAGGCTCTGGTGGCCCATCTGGGCGGGCCGGAGACTTAACAGAGATTTAACTTGGCTCTGCGGACACCGCCTGCCCTCCTCTGCTAGAATATCCCTCGCGGCGGAGCGGAATTTACAGAGAAATAGGATTCCAGAGTTTTCGCTGTTTTCCAACTCTTCATTGACAGCCTGCCTATTTTGATGGTAAAATATACCAGTGATGGTTGTCAAAAATAACCATAGAGGCGAGCTGGCATATGGGGAGATCGGCGGGAAGCAGGATGCGTAGAGCCCGGGGGCTTGAAGTGATCTTGCTTTTTTCAGCCCCGCTTTTTCTGCGGCGGCCGGCGGCGCGGGAGCGCCGCGTACCCTTCGGAGTATCTCCTGTCCACGGCGCAGGCCGGGGCGGGGTTACTTGATAGACTGTCTGACAGGGGTCAGACAGCCAAATAAAAGAAAAGGAGAAACCAAATGAAGAAGTTCCTTGCACTCTTGCTGAGCCTTGTGATGCTGCTCAGCCTGGCTGCCTGTGGTGGCAACAACACTGGCGGCACCACCGGTGAAAACACCGGCAGCGGCAACACCAGCGGCAGCAACACCGGAGACAGCACCGACACAGGGGATACCGCCGGCACGGGAGAGATCCAGCCTACCCTGACCATCGGCATCGCTTCCGACATCAACGAGCTGGACCCCCAGGCCCAGAACGACCAGATCAACAACAACTGCCTTGCCCTGACCCACCAGACCCTGGTCTTCCTGGCCAATGAGAACAACGACTATCTGCCCTGCCTGGCGGAGAGCTGGGAGTGGACGGACGACACCCACCTGGTGTTCCACCTGGTGCAGAACGCCTGCTTCAGCGACGGCACCCCCTTCAACGCCGACGACGTGGTCTTCACCTATGAGAAGGCCATGGATCCTGACCGCTCTGCCGTGGCCGCTACCCTGGGCTTGGTGGAGAGTGTGGAGAAGATCGACGACTACACCGTGCAGTTCGTCACCAGCAGCTATTCCAACGAGCTCCTGGCCGTGCTGGCCGGCTACCCCCTGGTCATCCTCTCTGAGGACGCTTACAACGATCCCAGCAATGAGGAGCCCTACCTCATCGGCACCGGCCGCTACGTCTTTGACGAGTGGAAAGAGGGCCAGTATGTCCGCTTCGTGAAGAATGAGAAGTTCTGGGGCGACGATCCCGGCGTAGCCGAGGAGATCATTTTCCAGCCCATTCTGGAGGCCGCTTCCCGTGTGGCCGCCCTGCAGAGCGGCGACATCGACGTGTGCATCGATCCTCCCGTGAACATGCTGGAGACCCTGCGGGCCGATGACAACATCGTGGTGGAGAACCGGGACGGTACCCGCCTGTTCTACCTGGGCTTCAACTGCGAGAAAGCTCCCTTCGACAATGAGAAACTGCGCCAGGCCGTGTCCTGCGCCATCGACAAGCAGACCATCATTGAGGTCGTGCTGCAGGGCCTGGGCAAGTCCCAGAAGACCGTGGTCAACCGGGGCGTGTGGAGCTTCTATGATGACATGGAGGGCTTTGAGTACGACGTGGAGCGTGCTCAGGAACTGATGGCCGAGGCCGGCTATGAGCCCGGCGAGCTGTCCGTGAGCCTCTATGTGGCCAACGCCGCTCCCTACACCACCATCGCCCCCATGATCAAGCAGTATGTGGAGACCGCTCTGGGCATCACTGTGAATATCGAGCAGTTCGACGAGGCTACCCTGAAGGATAAGTGCCAGAACGGCGAGCAGCAGATGTTCCTGTGGCGCTGGAACGTCATCGACCGCCTGGATGAGATCTACACCGAGCTGTTCTCCACCGACTACGCCACCAACTACCACCAGTACAGCGATCCCTGGGTGGATGAGATGTGCGTGAAGATCCTCACCGAGAAGGACCGCGACACCCGTGAGCAGCTGTCCATTGAGATGC
>DVGP01000040.1 GCA_018712665.1 Candidatus Pelethomonas intestinigallinarum
TGGAACGAGGGGTTACAGAGAACACATTGCGATAAAAGTGGACGGTACAACGCTGGTACTTCGCCTCAGGGAACACTTCTCCCACAGCCTCCAGCATACCAAGGCATTTGTCACCAACTACCAGTTTAAGCCCATCTAGACCACGGCCACGCAGCCACTGAAAGAAGCTGACCCAGCTGGCCTTGTCCTCCTTCATGCCCTCGGCGGCCCCCAAAACCTCACGGTATCCGTCCTCATTCACCGCGATCGCCACCAAAATTGCTACATTTTCAAACTCTCCACCCCAGTTACGGCGCAGGTAGATCCCATCCACATAGACATACGGATAGCGTCCACCTTGCAGAGGGCGGTTCCGCCAGTCCTCAATGTGGACATACGCTTTCTTGTTCAGCTCACTGATGGTGGATGGAGATACTTTACTGCCCCAAAGCGCTTCTGTGATGTCCTCCACACGCCGGACGGATACACCTGCCAGGTACATCTCAATGAGGGCTTCTTCCACACTGCTCTCCCGACGGCGATACCGCTCAATGATAGCGGTCTCAAAGGAGATCCCTTTGAGCTTGGGTACCTTGAGGGTAACGTCCCCGGAAGTGGTGGTAAGGCTGCGGCTGTAGTGGCCGCTGCGATAACCCTGCCGCTGCTCACTGCGCTCGTACCGGGCCGCCTGGGTCAGTTTCTCCGCCTCGGCCTCCAACAGTTCGTTGAGTGTTTCCTCTACACTGCCCCGAACCTGTTCTTTGATTTGCCCCTTGATTACTTCCTCGTTCAGCTGTACAATCTTTTCGGACATGGTTTGCTGTCTCCCTTCAGAATGGTGTGTCGCGACTTCATTCTACCAGAGGGCTCCAAACCATGTCTCTTTATTTTTGCGAAACTTATTCTACCTTACCCTTTCTCTCCCGCCCATTCCACGGGGGGGATCCTGTGCCGCTCCATCAGCGCCGCAGCTCCCGGGGTCATCCCCAGAAGGCCGTGCTGATTTGTGAAAAACACGCCGCCGACGGCCATTCCACCCGCCCGGTGCTCCAGGGCCTCGCCCAGGGCCACCGCAAGGGAGCGCATCACAGCCTCCCGCAGACCCGCCTGGTCCAGAAGATCCACCACGGCGTCGGTGGTCGCCGCGTGAAAAATGGCGTTCAGGGTATCGCCCGCTGCCCCCGCGAGGGCGGCGTGGGCCGTCAGGCTCTCCCGCCGGCCGTCCGCGACATGGGAGTGGGTGTTCATGATCCCTGAGGCCACCTTGCACAGCTTGCCCAGATGGCCCACCAGCAGAAAGCTCTGAAAGCCGAGCCCGGCCGCGTAGTCAATGGCCTCGCCGATGTAGTTGCTGCACTGGGCGCACTGCTTGAGGCTCAGGCCCAGCCGCTCATGGGAAAAGCTCGCGCCGTAGTTGCCCGGGGTGACCAGTACGTCCCGCCCGCCGGCGGCATGGACCATGTTCAGCTCCAGGCGGACGGAGTCAATGATGGCGGCCTCGCTCATGGGGCGGACAATGCCGCTGGTGCCCAGAATGGAGATCCCGCCCTCGATGCCTAAGCGGGGATTGAAGGTGCGCTTCGCCAACCGCTCCCCCTCGGGAACGGAAATGGTGATTCGCAGTCCGTGGGCCGCTCCCGCCTGGTCCAGAGCGGCCCTGACCTGTTCGGCGATCATCCGGCGGGGCGTGGAGTTGATGGCCGCCGCGCCGGGGGGCTGATCCAGGCCGGGCCGTGTCACCCGGCCGACCCCCGCGCCGCCGTCGATGACCACATCCGGTCCGGGAATGACCTCCGCCCGGGCAAAGATCAGGGCGCCGTCGGTGATATCCGGGTCGTCGCCGCCGTCCTTACGGACCGCGCAGGAGGCCCAGCCCGGGCCGGCGGAAAAGGCTTCCAGCTCCGCGTCTACCGGAATTCCCGCCGGCGTGTCGATCCGCACCGCGGGCAGATATGTTCCGCGCAGCAGCAGCTCCGCGGCCCCCCGGGCCGCCGCCGCCGCGCAGGTCCCTGTGGTGTAGCCGCAGCGCAGCCGCTCCTTTCCCACGGAGATGAAGTGCGTGAATTGGCTCAAACCGGTCTCCCCTTTCCCTTTTCCCGCCGCCGCGCCGCGGAAGATTTGACAGCGGGCACGGCCCCGTTTGCAATGGCCGGAACTTTATGTCCGTATTCTACCACTTTTTCCTGAAATGACAATAGATAACAGCGATTTGGGCGATGCCTCCCAGACGGACTTGTTTCGGCCATGGAAAAACCTCCTGTGCCGCGCCGCGGTTTCGCGCCGCACAGGAGGCTCGTGCCGTTGCGAATGGAATTTGGTCCGCCCCTTACGTTTCCGCCGCCCGCTGGGCCAGGCAGCTTTCTGCCGCCAGGAGGACCTCCTCATCGGTGGCAAAGGTTACCAGAGACCGGGCTTCCTGAAAAGAGAACCAGCCGATCTGGGCGATCTCCTCCTCCTGTGCGTGCTCTGTGCCGCCGGTGGGGGAGGCCAGGAAAAAGATCACGTCCTTGACCACGCCGGACTTGGGATAGTAGGTCACCATCTGGCGGAAGGAGGTGTCCACCCGGGCGGTGAGCCCTGTCTCCTCCCGGATCTCCCGGGCGGCGGTATCCGCCTCGCTCTCGCCGCTCTCCACGTGGCCCTTGGGGAAGCTCCAGTGACCGCCGTTGTGCCGGGCGAGCAGGTATTCCCGCCGCCCCTCCGACATCCGCCAGATCACCGCGCCGCAGGATTTTTCCTCCGCCGCTTTGTGAAATACGCCGCCGTCCCCCCAGGTCCAGGCGCCGCCGTGGGCCCCCAGCTCAAAGTGGAGCTTGGCGATGCCCAGGTCCACCAGGCCGAAGGGCGTCTCCTCCGTCAGATGGGCCACCACGGAGTTGTCCCGTTTCTTCACAAAGCGGTAGGCCTGGCGATTCCGGGCGGAGGGGGCCCGCTGTACGGCGGCTATGCCGGCCATGAACCAGGCGGGAGCGTGGCTGAGGCCGGAGGCCAGCTCCGCCGCGGTCTTGATGGACCGGTGGGGCGCGTTGTGGATCAGGTTTTCCCGGCCGCCGCGCTCCGCCGGCACGTGGCCGATGGCGGCTACACAGACCAGCCGCTCCCCGGGCTCCAGGTGCCGCAGACAGAAGTCCCGGTCATAGGTGCCGCCCACCCAGCAGGTGCCCAAGCCCATGGTGGTGGCGGTGAGGATGATCCGCTCGCCATAGTAGCCGCACTTCTCGTCCAGGTCGGGATCGGTCTCCGGTCCTGCAAAGACCAGGTAGTTGGTCACGCCGGTGAGCATCCCGTAGCTTTTTGTCAGAGAGGCAAAGGGCTCCGGCTGATCGCAGATGAGTTGGATGTGAAGCCCGGCCCGCTGGTTGGACTGGTCAATGGTTTTGCCCAGCTCCAGGCGCTGCTCTGCGGAAATAGGAACCCGTAGGTAGCTGCGGAGAGAGGTGCGGGCGGTGATGGCGTCGGACAGCGTCATGGCAAGCTCCTTTCCGTGTTTCAGACGGCAAATGCCTGAAGCACATACGATCAGCGGAATCTTTATCGAAACTATTTTATACCAAGTCTTTCTGATTCGTCAAGAACCAGGAGGTGTTTGCCTATGCGAGCTGATGATTCAGCGGGCGGGCTCTGGGTGCGAGTACGCGCATATCGGCCGGCGTGGCTGCAAAGGCAGTCTCCCGGGTTGCGTCGCGTGTTAAGAATTTATAAATTTTAATACAATTTTTGTTAAGATTCTGCTAAGAATAGCGATTCGGCGTTGTGAGACAGGCCAATCACCTGTTACAACACCTGTTACAATAAAACCACAAGTACATACCATGAGAAGACCGCGGGAGAAGAGATCGGGCAGATAGAAGCGATGCCCGGTTTCGCCAAAGACGTGAAACGTGCGGGTGCCGAAAGGCGGGACCGCGGTTGGATGGAATTCTGGAGAAACCTGCCCCAGGGCAGGTGCCGAAGGTGCAAGCGGCCTACCCCCGTGATCTCTCAGGCAAAAGGACAGAAAGCGCAGTGTATTCCGAACCTCCGTCGGTGTGGCGGCAGAGGGAGGGATTGCTGTTTTCTGATGGGGAGCACCGCTGCGCGGTGCTCTTTTTGCGTCTCCATCTGCTCTGGTGTGTATTAAGAATTTGTGAAGGAGAGAGGAAGGAGAGATCAGAGCATGGAGAGACTGTACGAGCTGATACTAGGCGAAAATGGCATAGAGCGCGCTATCAACAGCTTCATCTGGGGCGCCCCGGCCATGATATTGATCATGGGCGTGGGCTTATATGTGGGAATTCGCAACGGCTTCCCGCAGTTTACACACTTCATCCACATCATGAAGAACACGCTGGGCAAGGCTCTGAAGAAAACGGAGAAGAAGGCCGGCGCCGTCTCTCCCTTCAAGGCCATGTGTACAGCCCTGGCGGCGTCCATCGGTACCGGCAACATCGCCGGTGTCTCCGGCGCCATCGCCCTTGGAGGTCCCGGCGCCGTGTTCTGGATGTGGCTGTCCGCCCTGCTGGGCATGT
Organism: Candidatus Pelethomonas intestinigallinarum; assembly: GCA_018712665.1. Classification (GTDB taxonomy): domain Bacteria; phylum Bacillota; class Clostridia; order Oscillospirales; family Oscillospiraceae; genus Pelethomonas; species Pelethomonas intestinigallinarum. Next base: position 4,488 of record DVGP01000040.1, read on the forward strand.
GCACCAAGTACTGTGAGGTCACCCTGTCTGTCAAGTACCGTGAGCGGAACAAGGCCGGCGACTGGGTGGGCGGTCCCATGTACTATATCCGCAACGGCTTGGGCAAGAAGTGGACCTGGCTGGCGGTGATCTTTGCCATCTTTGGCGGCTTTGCCTCCTTTGGCATCGGTAACCTGACCCAGATCAACACCATTGCCGGCACCATCAACGAGGCCATCAGCGGCGTGGTCGCCACCACGGAGTCCCAGCAGAATATCATTGCCATCGTGGTGGGCGTGATCTGCGCCATCATCGTCTTCATCGTTCTGGTGGGCGGCATCCAGCGCTTGGGCGACGTGTGCGCCCTGATGGTTCCCGTTATGGCCATTATCTATGTGGCCGCGTCGATCATCGTGATCATTGCGAATTTCGCCGAGATCCCCCACGCCTTCCGGGCTATCTTTGTAGGCGCCTTCAACCCCTCCGCCGTGGCCGGCGGTCTGGCCGGCGTAGGCATCCGTGAGGCCATCATCAGGGGTGTCGGCCGGGGTATCTTCTCCAATGAGGCCGGCCTGGGCTCCGCCCCCATCGCCCACGCCGCCGCCGACGTGAATCACCCGGTGGAGCAGGGTATTTACGGTGTGTTCGAGGTCTTCATGGACACCATCGTGGTCTGCTCCATGACCTCCCTGGTGGTGCTGCTGGGCGTGGGTGTGGACAACATCCAGTTCGGCACCGACACCGGCGCGGCCCTGACCATCCAGGGCTTCACATCCGTGTTCTCCGGCGCGATCCCCGGCATCGTCGTAGCTGTGTGCCTGACGCTGTTCGCCTTGTCCACGATTCTGACCTGGGGACTGTACGGCACCCGCTGCTGGGAGTTCCTGCTGGGCCATAAGGCCTCCAAGGTTTACCAGGTTATCTTCTCTCTGATCGTCATCGTGGGCGCAACCATGGAGCTGCAGATCGCCTGGAACATCGCCGATACCCTCAACGGCCTTATGGCCATCCCCAACCTCATCGCTGTATTCCTGCTGGCCCCGGTGGTGGCGAAACTGACAAAGGAGTACTTCACTGACGTCCGTCAGCGGGAGCTCCGCAAGTAGCGTACGCGTTCTATCCCTCCTTAGGCGGCGGGGCTCCAAAACGGGTCCTGGCTCCGCCGCCTACATTTGGGAAAGACTGAACATACCCGCAAGTGTGTTGAGAACGGGCCGGCTCGGAAGAGCCGGCCCGTTCAGGCTGTCGAAAAAGTCTTGTCAGACTTTTTCGCAGCCTAAAAATGCCGTTACTTTCCCACTGCGGAGCAGTGGGAAAGTCCCCACCTCGTGGGCCGCACGCCTTGCGCGGCAAGGCTTTGCGGGGCATTCGATTGGATTCGAGGCGGGCTTTGCCCCCTCGAGCTCCCCCTGCGCTGTGCAGCTTTTTACTTCTGAAGGGAGTTCTTCGACACGCGGAACGGGCCGGCTCGGAAGAGCCGGCCCGTTCCCTATATGGAGGAAGGAGAAGAAGCGGAGATCATTCACCCTGGAAGAGAGACAGAAGAAAGTCCAGGGATTTGAGGCGGAGGACCACGCCGCCGCTCTCCCAGGACGGCCCCTCACCGGCATCTTCGGTGAGAGGAGCGCAGGCCAAATCCCGGGTGATGGGGGAGAAGAGGACGCCCCACCACATGGGGGCGCTGGAGAGCGCCATGGCCAGAAGCCCGGCGACGATGGAGATGGCGACCTTCTTGTATGTTTTCATAAAAATACCGTCCCTATTGGCTGTATCACGATTTTCCAAGGAAATTCCTTTGATACTGCCAGTATGGACGGTGTTTTTCCATTTTAAACAGCTCTGCCTACATTTTTGCAAAAAAACGAAGCGGGAAAGTGGGCCTTGAGAGCATCCGCCGCCTGGCGGGCATTCTCCTCATCCCGGAACAGGCCGAAGACCGTGGGCCCGCTGCCGGTCATGGAGGCGGCTATGGCGCCCAGATCCAGGAGGGACCGCTTGATCTCAAAGACCTGGGCGTACTTCCGGGGCAGCACATCCTCAAAGACGTTGTACAGCCGGTGGGCGACCCCCTCCAGGTCCCCCTGCTCCAGGGCGGAGATCATGCCGGCGGTGTCCGGGTGACAGTGCAGGCGGCGGGTCCGCACCTGGGCGAAGAGCTCCGGGGTGGAGATGGGGAAGGTGGGCTTGCACACGGCGAAATAGCACGCCGGCAGGGGCGGCAGGTCGGTGAGAATCTCCCCCCGGCCCCGCGCCAGGGCCGTGCCGCCCCTGACGCAGTAGGGCACGTCGCTGCCCACCTGGGCGGCGACAGCCTCCAGCTCCTCCTCGAGCATGGAGGGGGCGTAATGCCGCCGGAGGAGGCGGAGGACGGCGGCGGCGTCGCTGCTGCCCCCCGCCATGCCGGCGCAGACGGGGATCTGCTTGCGGATGTGGATGTCCAACCCCGGCGCCGGGCGGCCCAGGTGGGCGAAAAAGACCTCCGCCGCCTTGGCGGCGATGTTGCCGCCGTCCCGGGGCAGGTAGGGCAGAGTGGAGGAGACGGCGGTCCCCGGCGCTTCCCGCTCGCTCAGCTCCAGGTTGTCGCACAGGTCAATGGACTGCATGACCATCTTCATCTCGTGGTAGCCGTCGGGGCGCCTGCCCAGGATGTCCAGAGTCAGATTGATCTTGGCCCAGGCGGACTCGGTGTGTGTCATGGAGCACCTCCGTCAGTAGGAATGTCCGCAAAAGGGACACTTGGGGTAGTCGAAGTCGTGGCTGCGGCCGCAGTTGGGGCAGGTGGTCTGGGGTAGGCTGCCGTCGGTATCGTCCGGAGCGGAGAAAAATTCGAGACGGCCGCAGTCTTTGCAGCACCAGACCTCCACCCGCATGGCTCCGGCCAGAATGTTGGGCCAGTCGCCGAAGAGAAGGCTGGTTTTGCCCAGCTGGATATTCTCGGTAAAGGCGTGGGCCATCTCCCCGCCGCAGCGCAGACAGTTTAAGCTTTTTCCCATGGGTGAAGCTCCTTCTGATACAATATCCCCGCGGATATGTCCGCGGGGATATTGTATCATGGTTTATCCTGTTTGACCAGACAGCGCCCTGAGCAAAACGGAGTTTTGCGAGAAAAGTTCTTTTTGATTCTTTTTCTTTCAAGAAAAAGAATGTACACCAGCAGATACCATTACCGGATCTTCCGG
>DVGP01000275.1 GCA_018712665.1 Candidatus Pelethomonas intestinigallinarum
TCTCCCACCTGGGCTGCGGCGTTGCCATTCAACACGATTTCCTTTGCGTCACCGCAGACGCTGCACACCTCCTGGGTGGCCACGGTGGTGCCGGGCGCATCCGCCGCCCTGATCTCCTTCATTTCATAGGTGTGGGCGTAAGCCCATTTGGCCACCAGGGTCAGGTCGGCGCTGACGGGGGTGGTGAAGTCATAGAGCGCCCCATCCAGGTACCAGCCGCCGAAAACCTTACAATCCTGGGTGGTGGTGGGGTCGGCGGGCTTGGTCACGGTGCCGCCGGGGACGATCTCCTGGGTGGAGAGGGTCACGCCCTCGCTGACGAAGGTGACGGTGGCGTTCTCGTTCCACTGGGCGATCAGGGTGATGTCGCCGGTGACGGGGGAATCAAAGTCGTAGGCCGCGCCGCTCAGGAACCACCCGCCGAAGCTATAGCCCTCCTTGGTGGGGTTCTCGGGCCGCTCGGCGGCGCGGCCGGAGCGGACCCGCTGGGTGTACAGGGTCGCGTCGTCGCTGACAAAGGTGACGGTGTAGTAGGTGTAGGAGGGGCGGGAGGGGGCGCTGGGCTCGTCCTCGTCGTCCTCGTCCTCGGCGGGAGCGTCCTCGTCCTCACCGGCCTCCGTCACCACGCTGTCGCCGGCGGAGACGGTCTTGTCGTTCTCGGTGACGCCGGTGGTGCCCGGAGCCACGGTCAGGTCGGTGCCGTCGGTGTCCACGGTGGTATTGTCACCGGAGACAGTGGCGGCCTCAATGGTACCGTCGCCGGAGATGGTGACGTTCTGGGCCGCGCTGTCCACGGCGGTCACGGTGGCGTCGCCGGAGACGGTGAGCTCGGCGCCCTGGGCGGTGTCGGCGATGGTCACGCCGGAGACAGTGGCCTCGCCCCGGACGGTGACGGAGGCGTTGGCCCCGGTGACGCTCACCTGGCCCACGTTGGCGCTGCCGCCTACGGAGACGGAGGCGCTCTCGCCCACCACAGAGATGGTCCCCACGGTGGAGCCGCTGATACCGGCGCTGCCGCCGGCCACCACCAGGGTTTCCACGCTGCCCATGACGGTAACGTTATCGGCTACCACCAGCACGATGCCGCTGCTGGAGCCCACGGTGGCGCCGCTGGTGTTGCCGTAGGCGGTGATGGCCTTGTCCAGCAGGGCCACCACAGAGGCCCGGTCGATGTCGGCCTTGGGGGCCAGGGTGCCGTCGCCGGAGCCGCCCACCACGCCCATGTCGGCCAGGGCGTTGACGTACCCCGCCGCCCAGGAGGCGGTGCTGGCGCTGTCGGTGAAGGTCACGCCGGCGCTGGCCTGGGGCTGGATGCCCAGGGCCCGGGCGAACATGACGAACAGCTCCTCCCGGGAGACATAGGTGTTGGGGGACATGGTATTGCTGCCGGTGCCATTGAGGATGCCAGCGGCCACGCACTTGGCGATGGCGTCATAGTACCAGCTCCCGACGGCCACGTCGGTGTACTGGGCCACGCTGGCCGTGGCGCTGAGGTTCAGGAGATTTGCGAAGATCTGGGCCGCCTGGGCCCGGGTCAGGGGTGCGTTGGGGTCGAACAGGCCGCTGCCTGTGCCGGAGATGACACCATAACCGCTCCAGCGGTCGATGGCATCCTCTCCCCAGTGTCCCTGGGTGTCGCTGTAGCTATTCTCGGCGGCGAACGCTGTTGGTAATAGCGTAACTACCATGATTACAGCCAAAAATAGCGCTGAGATTTTCTTACGCATCATTTCTTCCCTCGCTTTTTTAGAATTCGCAGGCCGCCTGCCCTATAGGGCAGGACAGCTTTTTACCCATAAAAAGCTGATTCAGCTCTGCGGATGGTCCTCCGGACGCTGCCGGGGCCAATCTATTTTTCATTATACAGCATGTTTCGGCCCGGCGCAACCACTTCCTTCCTCCAAATGTGTTTTTTTGCCGCAAAGGGCCGATTTTCCACCCTGGTTGCCGCCGGGAAAATTTTATGCTACACTGGCGGCACATGAAACGAAAAAAAGCGTCCTGACAGGTGAAAGGGGGAAAGACCATGGAGGACATCCAGATCATCGACCTGTACTGGCTCCGGGACGAGCGGGCCATCTCGGAGACGGACAGCAAGTACGGCGCTTTCTGTCACAAGATTGCCATGAACATCCTGCGGAGCTTCCAGGACAGCGAGGAGTGCGTCAGCGACACCTACGGCCGCTGCTGGGACACCATGCCGCCTCAGCGCCCCGGCAGCCTCCGGGCCTACCTGGGGACCATCATCCGCAACCTCTCCATCTCCCGCTACCGCGCCAGCCGGGCCCAGAAGCGCTTCGGCGGGGCGGAGGTCCTTTTAAGCGAGCTGTCCGACTGCGTCCCCGCCCCGGAGAACATCCAGCGGACGGTGGAGGCCGGGGAGCTGGGGGAGCTGATCAGCCGCTGGCTGGACGGCCTGGGGGAGGAGGACCGGGCGCTGTTCCTCCGCCGGTATTGGAACGGGGACGCCGTGAAGGACCTGGCCCTTGAGCTGGGGGTCCGCCCCAACGCCCTGACCAAGCGGCTGCTGCGGCTGCGGGAGAGCCTGCGGCGGAGCCTGGAGCGGGAGGGGGTGGCCGTATGAAGCGGGAGAAGGCGGAGATCCTTTTTGACGCCATCACCGCCGTCCGGGAGGACCTCATCGAGGCGGCGCAGAACTACGTATTCCGCAAAAAGCCCTCTGCTTGGCGGCGGTACGCCGCCCTGGCGGCCTGCCTCGTGGTGGTGGCGGGCCTGGGCTTCGGCGCGGTCCGCCTGGGACTCCTGGGCGGCATGGGCGGCAGCGGCAGCAACACCAGCGGCGCCGCCGACGGCGCGGTCCCGGAGAGCAGCGGCGAGACCACCAGCGACACCGCCGGCGGTGATGACACAGGAGACACCGGCGACACGGGGGACGCCGGCGCCGCGGAGACCACCTTCGGCGCCACGGTGCTGGAGGTCCACGACGGCTGGCTGCTGGTGGAGCCCCTGGAGGGGGAGGACATCCTGGCCAGCGCGGACCGCTTTATGGTCTCCCTCGCCGGTGTGGAGGAGGTCCCGGATCTGGAGGCGGGCGAAGAGATCGCCGTTACCTTCGACGGTATGATCCGCGAGTCCTATCCCGCCCAGGTCACGGCCACCAGAGTCGAGCGCCTCCGGTACGAACTGGACGAGGACTAAAATTCACAGCCAGTTCACAGAAAGTTAGCACTCTCGACATGAGAGTGCTAATTTTCTTCTTTACAACGGCGTCGAACGGGTGTACAATGAACATGAAATGAAACCAGGGCCTCGGCGGGGACGCCGGGGCCCCTGCAAGGAGGCAGGAAGAATGAATTTTGATAAGTATACCCAGAACGCCCAGGCGGCCATCGCCGACTGCCAGAATATCGCCATCGAGAACGGCCAGCAGCAGCTGGAGGGGGAGCACCTCCACCTGGCCCTGCTGCGCCAGCGGGAGGGGCTGGTGCCCCGGCTGCTGGCCTACATGGGGCTGGATGTAAACACCCTGATGGGGGAGGTCCAGCGGGAGATCGACCGTCTGCCCAAGGTCTCCGGAAGCAGCGACCAGCTCTACGCCAGCCGCCGCTTCGCCAAGCTCCTGGTGGACGCGGAGAAGACCGCGGAGCAGTTCAAGGACGAGTACGTCTCCGTGGAGCACCTGTACCTGGCCCTGGTGGAGGAGAACGGCACCCCCAGCGCCGCCATCTTCCGCCGCTACGGCATCGACAAGGAGAAGCTCCTGCAAGCCCTGACCAAGGTCCGGGGCAGCCAGCGGGTCACCAGCCAGAACCCGGAGGAGAGCTATGAGGCTCTGACCAAGTACGGCCGGGACCTGGTGGAGGCGGCCCGGCAGGGGAAGCTGGACCCGGTGATCGGCCGTGACGCGGAGATCCGCCACACCATCCAGATCCTCTCCCGGAAGACCAAGAACAACCCCGTCCTCATCGG
>DVGP01000276.1 GCA_018712665.1 Candidatus Pelethomonas intestinigallinarum
TCCCCGTGGGGGGCTCCGTGCCCCTGGGGTCCCTGGGCTACGTCAACTGCGCCCTGGAGATCGCCAACCAGGCCCGGGACATGGGCATGACCTTTGACAGCATCGTCAGCGCCACCGGCTCCGGCGGCACCTACGCCGGGCTGACCTACGGGGCCAAGCTGTTCCTCCCGGGGACCCGGTCCGTGGGCATCGGCGTGGCCGCCGACCCCTTTGAGGACATCGCCTGGGAGCTCATGGGCGGCCTCAAGGAGCTGCTGGAGTCCGACGTGCCGGTGGAAAGGGAGGACATCCACATCAAGTACTGCATCGGCCCGGGGTACGCCGTCCCCAGCCCCGAGGGCTGCGCCGCCGTCCGCCGTCTGGCCCGGGAGGAGGGCGTCCTGGCGGACCCGGTGTACACCGGCAAGGCCCTGGCGGGGTTCTTCCAGCTCCTGGAGGAGGGGTACTTCTGCGGCGACGAGGACATCCTCTTTGTCCACACCGGCGGCGCGGGTGCCCTGTTCGCCGTGGATCTGATCGACTAAATCCTGTTTGAAAATCGGAACTGTGCCCATCTAAAGACAAGGAGGTTCCGGGGGGCTGCGGCCTCCCGGAGCCTCCTTATTTTTCCTGTTTGATTTTTCTCGAGGAACCTGTTGTCAAGTGCCGGGTCTTATGGTATCCTGTCGGATGAATAGGCGTCCGGGCAGGGCGGAGGCCCGCCCAAGGAGAGAGGCCCGGACCGGGAGGAGAGAAGGATGGAGCTGCGCCAGGAAGTGCTTGGGCTGCTGGAGCGGTGCGTCTTGTTGCGCCGCCGGCTGCACCAGATCCCGGAGACGGGATATGAGGAGATCGACACCCAGCGGTTTGTGCTGGAGCGCCTGGAGGCCTGCCGGCCGGACCGGCTGGAGACGCTGGCGGGCACCGGCGTGCGGGCGGTGTTCTTCGCCCCGGAGGCGAAGGAGACCATCGCCTTCCGGGCGGACATGGACGCGCTGAACATCACCGAGGAGAATGAGACGGACTACGTCTCCCAGCGGCCGGGGAAGATGCACGCCTGCGGCCACGACGGACACATGACCATGCTCCTGCTCCTGGCGGAGCTGGTGTCCCGCCACCGGGACGAGATGACGAAAAATGTGGTGCTCCTCTTCCAGCCGGCGGAGGAGGGGGGCGGCGGCGCCATGCGGATGATCGAAGCCGGGGCCCTCCAGGACCCGCCGGTGGACCGGATCTACGGCATCCACATCTGGCCCTCGGTGCCCAAGGGAAAGATCGGCGTGCGCTGGGGCCCCATGATGGCCCAGACCCTGGAGTTCGACGTCATCGTCCACGGCCGCAGCGCCCACGGCGCCAGCCCCCAGCTGGGGGTGGACGCGGTGGTGGTGGCCGCGGAGCTCATCGGCCTGCTCCAGACCGCCATCACCCGGAACCTGGACCCCCACGAGGACGCCCTGCTGACCATCGGGAAGATCAGCGGCGGCACCGCCCGGAACATCATCGCCGACAAGGTGACCCTCAACGCCACCCTCCGGGTGTTCTCCTCCAGCGTCTACGCCAAGCTCAGCGAGCGCATCCGGGACATGCTCCAGGGCCTGACCCTGGCCACCGGCGCCACCTTTGAGTTTAAAAAGCTCATGCAGTACCCCTGCGTGGACAACCCCCGCCCCCTGGTGGAGGACTTCTACCGGTATGTGGACATGTCCAACGTGGTGCTGGTGGAGCCGGCCATGGCGGCGGAGGACTTCGCCTGCTACCAGCAGGAGGCGCCGGGCCTGTTCCTGTTTCTGGGGATCGGCGGCGGCAAGAACTGCCAGCCCCTCCACAACTGCCGCTTCGACTTCGACGAGGACGCCCTGCTGCTGGGGGTGGAGGTCTACTGGCGGCTGTTGGGGATGTGAAACTGGCGGGCCTCCCGTCCGGCAATCATAGAAACAGCCAGGCATTTGCCTGGCTGTTTTTTGATGCGCCAAAGAATGGTCCCCAGGTGCGAAAAGCTGTGCGGTGCGGTGGGGGAGCTCGAGGGGGCAAAGCCCGCCTCGAATGAAATCGAATGCCCCGCAAAGCCTTGCTGCGCAAGGCGTGCGGCCCGCGCAGCGGGGACTTTCACGCTGTATAACAGCGTGAAAGTAACGGCATTGTTTTTTGGGGGAAAAGGCACTTGCCTTTTCCCCCAAAAAACAGCGCCGCCCCGGCGAGAGGGCGGCGCCGAAGCCCCGGGGGCCTCCGCCGGCTAGTACGGCGGCCCCAGGGGCCAGTCTGCGCTCTTTGTGGGAGGCAGGACTTATGGTGCCATCATACCACACGGAAAGCACCTTGGCAATCGGAAATTTTCGTCTGCGCTGGATGGAGGCGGCTCAGCCGTAGGTCTCCGCCCACGCCTCCAGGTCCGCCTGGGTAAAGGCCCCCAGGTCCATCAGCGTCTCCATGGTGTTGGTCATGGACGCATAGACCAGCACGCTCTGACCGTCAGAGGAGGATACGGCCTGCCCAAAGGGGTCCGTCGTCCGAAGGGTGTAGCCCAGGTACAGCTCCACAACGGGGTCCAGAATGTCCTCCTCAAAGGAGGTCCGGGCCTGGGATATGTTCCCCGCCTGGGCGTCGGCCAGGAGGGCGTCGTAGATCCACCAGGCGTCTCCTCCATCAAAGTACAGGCTGTCGTTGAACAGGTCATCGTAGTAGGGGTAGACGTCCACGGTGGTCAGCTGGGCCCCGACAGGGAGCTCCACCAGCTTCATCGCCAGCTCCGGGCTGTTCAGCAGGGCGGACAGCTTCCCGGCCCAGCTGTTCCCGTCGGTCAGGTCCTCCTCCAGGGCGGGCAGGTCATAGACGCGCCTGACCTGGCTGCCGTCGGTGAGGGTGTAGTCCAGGGTCAGATAATTCCACCAGATCTCC
>DVGP01000277.1 GCA_018712665.1 Candidatus Pelethomonas intestinigallinarum
CCAAGGTCATCGAGTACAACTCCCGCTTTGGCGACCCGGAGACCCAGGTGGTGCTGCCCCGCTTGCAGACGGACTTCGCCCAGATTGTGGAGGCCGTGGCCAAGGAGCGCCTGTCGGAGCTTTCCATCCAGTGGTCGGAGCAGGCCAGCGCCTGTGTGGTCATGGCCAGCGGCGGCTACCCCGGCAGCTACCCCAAGGGGCTGGAGATCGCCGGCCTGGACGAAAACGGCCAGGCAGCGGGCGCCACTGTCTACCATGCCGGCACCAAGTATGAGGACGGCAGGTTCCTGACAAACGGCGGCCGGGTGCTGGGCGTCACCGCGCTGGGGGCCACCCTGGAGGAGGCCCTGGACAAGGCCTACGCCGCGGTGGGGACCATCTCCTTCGAGGGCGCCATGTACCGGAAAGACATCGGCCGCACCCACCCCAAGGGGTGAGAAAGCCGTTGTGAGTTTATCGCAAAATATTGCACGCTTCTGAGAATACCCTGTAGGAATCACAAAATATGCAGCTCCCCCTTGCCCAAAAGCGAGGGGGAGTTGTATAATAATACACATCATTTTTATTGAAAGGGGTACCATGGATGAAGATCAGCTTTTCTACACTGGCCTGCCCGGATTATTCCTGGACAGAAATCTACACGATGGCCAAGGACCTTGGCTTCGACGGTATTGAGGTGCGCGGCCTAGGGGAAGACATTTTCGCAGTGAACGCCAGACCGTTCACTGACGCACGACTGCCGCAGACAGTGGAGAAGCTGCGTTCCCTAAACCTGGAGATCCCCTGCCTGGCCTCGGGCTGCAGCCTGAAGTCGAAAAAGGATTTCGATAAGAACATCTCCGAAATCACCCAGTATGTGGTGCTGGCCAAAAAGCTGGGCACCCCCTATATCCGGGTGCTGGGCGACCTGCACCCCGCCCCCGAGGGCGAGGTGGACGACGAGTTCGTGTGCAGCTGCTTAAAGCTGCTGGGCACCATCGCCCAGGGCTTCGGGGTCACCCTGCTGGTGGAGACCAACGGCGTCTACGCCGACACCCAGCGGCTGCGGGCCCTGCTGGATAAGGTAGCAATGCCCTCGGTGGCCGCCCTATGGGACATGCACCACCCCTACCGCTGGGCCGGGGAGTCCCCCGCCCAGACCGTGGAGAACCTGGGGGACTACATCAAGTACGTCCATGTAAAGGACAGTGTGGTGAAGGACGGCCAGGTGGAGTACCGCATGATGGGCCAGGGCGACCTGCCCATCACCGAGATGCTGGACCAGCTGTTCGCCTCCGGCTACGACGGCTATATCTCCCTGGAGTGGGTGAAGCGCTGGATGGGCGAGCTCTCCGACGCCGGTGTGGTGTTCCCCCAGTTCGCCAACTTCATGCACGACTACGTGCCCACCCTGCCCCAGAAGGAGGAGGGCCCCAGCGTCCTCCAGGACGACCAGCGCCACGCAGGCAAGTATGTGTGGCCCAAGGAGACCCTCATCGACGAGACCTTCCCCGACGTGCTGGACCGGATGGTCAAGGAGTTCCCCGACCAGTACGCCTTCCGCTACACCGAGCTGGACTACACCCGCACCTACTCCCAGTTCCGGGACGATGTGGACCAGTTCGCCCGGGCCCTCATCTACATGGGGGTGAAGAAGGGCAACCACGTGGCCATCTGGGCCACCAACGTGCCCCAGTGGTACATCACCTTCTGGGCCACCACCAAGATCGGCGCGGTGCTGGTCACCGTGAACACTGCCTATAAGATCCACGAGGCCGAGTACCTGCTGCGCCAGTCCGACACCCACACCCTGGTGATGATCGACGGCTTCAAGGACTCCGACTACGTGGGCATTATGAAAGAGCTGTGCCCCGAGCTCCAGGACAGCCTGCCCGGCAAGCTCCACAGCAAGCGGCTGCCGGTGCTGCGCAACATCATCACCGTGGACAGCAAGCAGCCCGGCTGCTATACCTGGGACCACGCCATGGGCCTGGGGGATTCGGTGCCCCCCACCGAGGTGGAGAAGCGCCGCCGCCAGATCAACAAGGACGACGTGGCCAACATGCAGTACACCTCCGGCACCACCGGCTTCCCCAAGGGGGTTATGCTCACCCACTACAACGTGGTGAACAACGGCAAGGCCATCGGCGACTGCATGGACCTGTCCACCGCGGACAAGCTGATGATCCAGGTGCCCATGTTCCACTGCTTCGGCATGGTACTGGCCATGACCGCCGCCATGACCCACGGCACCACCATGTGCCCCATCACCGCCTTCTCCCCCCGCAAGGGCCTGGACTGCATCAATCGGGAGCAGATCACCGCCTTCCACGGGGTGCCCACCATGTTCATCGCCATGCTGGAGCACGAGAATTTCCCCAAGACCGATTTCTCCCACATGCGCACCGGCATCATGGCGGGCTCCCCCTGCCCGGTGAAGGTGATGCAGGATGTGGTGGATAAGATGCACATGAGCGAGATCTGCATCACCTACGGCCAGACCGAGGCCTCTCCCGGCTGCACCATGTCCAAGACCACCGACTCTTTGGACGTGCGGGTCAACACCGTGGGCGGCGCCATGTTCGGCGTAGAGTGCAAGATCGTAGACCCGGAGACCGGCGAGGACCTGCCCGACGACGTGGACGGCGAGTTCGTGGCCCGGGGCTACAACATCATGAAGGGCTACTACAAGATGCCCGAGGCCACCGCCGCCGCCATCGACCAGGACGGGTGGCTCCACACCGGCGACCTGGCCCGCCGCACCCCCGAGGGCAACTACAAGATCACCGGCCGCATCAAGGACATGATCATCCGGGGCGGCGAGAACATCTACCCCAAGGAGATCGAGGACTTCATCTACACCCATCCCAAGGTCCGGGACGTGCAGGTCATCGGCGTGCCCGACGAGCAGTACGGCGAGGAGATCATGGCCTGCGTCATCCTGAAGGAGGGGGAGACCTCCACCGAGGAGGAGATCAAGGACTACGTGCGCACCCACATGGCCAAGCACAAGGTGCCCCGGTACGTCTCCTTCGTCAAGGAATTCCCCATGAACGCCGCGGGGAAGATCCTCAAGTACAAAATGCGGGAGAACGCCGTGGAGTACCTGAAGCTCCAGAAGGCCGCCTCCATCGAGACCGCGTAAAAGCGGGCAAAAAATACAGAGAGAACAGGGCGGGAGGGCTTGCTTTTCCCGCCCGTTTTCTTTAGAATGAGAAAAGAGGCGGGGAGACGCCCCGCCTGGGTGAGGAATTTCGTGAAAAGAAAGGAAGTATACCTATGAAAGCGCCTGTTACCTTTGCCATCGCCGGGTTTGGCGACCGGGGCAGCACCTATGCCTCCATGCAGAACTTGTTCCCGGACAAGATGAAAGTGGTGGCCGTGGCGGACCTGAACCCCGCCAAGGTGGAGAAAGCCAAAAAACTCTATGACATCCCGGAGGAGCACTGCTTTTCCAGCGCCGAGGAAATGCTGGCACAGCCCCGCCTGGCCGACGTGATGGTGGTCTCCACCATGGACCGGCAGCATGTGGGCCACGCCATCCCCGCCCTGGAAAAGGGCTACCACATCCTGCTGGAGAAGCCCATCTCCCCGGAGCTCTCCCAGTGCAAGAAGATCCTGGACGCGGCCAGGACCTGTCCCGGGAAGGTCATCGTGTGCCACGTATTGCGCTACACCGTGTTCTACAACACCTTGAAGGACCTGATCCAGAGCGGCCGCATCGGCGACGTGGTGACCATCTGTGCCAACGAGAACGTGGGCTACTGGCACCAGGCCCACTCCTTCGTCCGGGGCAACTGGCGCAATTCCCGGGAGAGCAGCCCCATGATCCTCCAGAAGTCCTGCCACGATATGGACATCCTCACCTGGCTGCTGGGGAAGCGGTGCAAGACCGTCTCCAGCTTCGGCGGCACACAGCTGTTCAAGGCGGCGCGGGCCCCGGAGGGGGCGGCTCTCCGCTGCCTGGACGGCTGCAAGGCGAAGGAGAATTGCCCCTTTGACGCGGAGAAGATCTACATCACCAGCCCCAAGACCGGCCGGGTCCACGGGGACAGCTGGATCACCTCCGTCCTCAGCGTGGAGAACACCGTGGAGAGCACCTACAAGGCCCTGCGGGAGGGACCCTACGGCCGGTGCGTCTACCACTGCGACAACGATGTGGTGGACCACCAGCAGACCAACCTGCTCATGGAGGACGGCAGTACCGTCAGCTTTACCATGTGTGCCTTCACCGAGAGCTGCTACCGGACCTTCAAGGCCATGGGCACCAGGGGGGAGATCGAGGCGGATATGCTTTCCAACCTCATCCGCGTCCGGGTGTTCGGCCAGCCGGAGGAGGTCATCGACGTGGGCAAGCTGGCCGGAGACCTGAAGGGCCACGGCGGCGGGGACAGCGGCATCATCCAGGACCTGCTGGACATGCTGCGCAGCGGCGCAGAGCCCAATGAGCGCACCACGACCCTGGAGCACAGCATGGAAAGCCACTTCATCGCCCTGGCGGCGGAGGAGAGCCGGCTCCACGGCGGCCGGGTGGTAGAGCTGGAGGCGTTCAAAAACAGATAGCCGTGACACGGCGCGGACGCTTTGATCAGACGGTGGAGCGGGACCGCGGCGGAGAGAAATACAGACGCGCCAGGGCGGGAGTTTTCCCGGACCCTGGCGCGTTTTTGTTTTCCGTGGATATGGAGGCCCCGTTCCACGCTTTTGAAGGGGCGTGGGCGCTGAAACGATCGGCGGAGCGGCGCGGGCTCAGGCGCCGAAGTCCGCCGCCACCTTCTTGAGCATCTCCCGGATGGGCAGATGGTAGGGGCAGCGCTCCTCGCAGGCGCCGCATTCCACGCAGTCCCCGGCCTTGGCGGACAGGGCGCCGTACCGGTCCCGGGCCCAGTCGGCCAGGCCGTAGCGGCTGAGATAGCCGTGGAAGAGGAAGGCGTTGGGGATGCTGATGCCCACGGTGCAGGGGGCGCAGTAGTTGCACCGGCGGCAGAAGTTGGTCCCCAGCTCCCGGCGCACCCGCTCCATCCCCTCCAGCTCCTCCCGGGACAGGGGGGAGCGGTCGGCCATGGCGGCCGCGTTCTGCGCCACCTCGGCGGGGCTGTACATGCCGGGGATCACCACGGTGACGTTGGGGCTGGCGCCGATGAAGCGCAGGGCGAGGCTGGCGTCCTCGATGGCGCTGCCGGCCAGGGGCTTCATGGCGATGAAGGCGATGTCCTTCTCCCGTGCCCGGGCCATGAGCTCGTTGGCCTGGTTCTCCACGATGTTGTAGGGGAACATGATGGTCTCCACCCAGGGCAGGTCCATGGCCTGCTCAAACACCTCCAGGGAGTGGGCGGTGACACCCAGGTGGCCGATCTTTCCCGCCTCCTTGGCCTCCAGCAGAGCTTCCAGCGCCCCGCCGGGGGCGCAGACCTGCTCCAGCTGCTCCGGGGAGGGGTTGTGGACCTGGTAGAGGTCGATGTAGTCCGTGCGGAGGTTGCCCAGGCTGATGCCGATGTCCCGGGCCATGGAGTCCCTGTCCCTGGACATGGACTTGGTGGCCAGGACAAAATCCTTCCGACAGCCCTCGATGGCCTGGCCGATGAGCTCCTCGCTGACGGTGTAGCCCCGGGCGGTGTCGATGTAGTTGATGCCGGCGGCGCGGACCGCGTCCAGCAGCTCCCTGGCCGCTGCGGCGTCCACCCGCTGGATGGGGATGCCGCCAAAGCCCACCCGGGATACCCGCAGCCCCGTTTTGCCCAATGTTACGTATTCCATAGTCGTGCTCTCCTCTCCTTGACTGCCTGATATGGTTCCCGAAGAATTTCGGCAGCTGGCTCTTGAAACAAGGGGGAGAGGTCTCAACCGGAGCCTCTCCCGCCTGCTGTCTACTGCGGATCGGCGGGCCCTTCCTCCGCCTTGGGCGCCTCCTCCGCGGGGGCGGGCATGGCGATGGGCTCGCTGGTCATGTGAATATGCTTCGCGGGGGCTTCAATGGTGTTGTCCTGAACCGACTTCACACCGTAGTACTCCTCCTGCTCCGGGTCCCGGCCCTCCAGAATGGCCATCATCTCCTGGCCAGTGATGGTCTCCTTCTTCAGCAGGTAGGCGGCGATGGCTTCCAGCATCTCCCGGTTGGCCCGGAGCAGCTCGATGGCCTCGTCGTGGCACCGCTGGAGCAGCTCCACCACCTCCCGGTCCGCGGCGGCAAAGGTCTCCTGGGCGCAGTTCATGCTGTAACCGCCGTCCAGGTACTGGCTCTGGACGGACCCCAGGGCCATCATGCCGAACTTGTCGCTCATGCCGAAGCGGGCCACCAGGTTCCGGGCCAGCTCCGTGGCCCGCTCAATGTCGTTGGCGGCCCCAGAGGTCTTGGTGTCGAACACCAGTTCCTCGGCGCAGCGGCCCGCCAGCAGGGTGCGGATCTCCGTGAGGATGTCCTCCTTGCTCATGAGGAACTTCTCCTCCTCCGGCAGGTGGAGGGTGTAGCCCAGGGCCCCCTCGGTGTGGGGGACGATGGTGATCTTGGTGACGGGCTGGGCGTTCTTCTGCTTGGCGGCGGCCAGGGCGTGGCCCACCTCGTGGTAGGCGATGATCCGCTTCTCCTGCTCGGTGATGACGGTGCCCTTCTTCTCCGTGCCGGCGATGACCACCTCGAAGGACACCAGCAGGTCCTCCTGGTTCACCGCGTGGCGGCCCAGGCGGACGGCCCGGAGGGCGGCCTCGTTGACCATGTTGGCCAGGTCCGCCCCCACGCAGCCGGCGGTGGCCTGGGCGATCTTGTTCAGGTCCACGTCCTCCGCCAGCCGGATCTTCCGGGTGTGGACCTGGAGGGTGGCCAGACGGCCGGCCAGGTTGGGCCGGTCCACGGTGATCCGCCGGTCAAACCGGCCGGGGCGGAGCAGGGCCTTGTCCAGCACCTCGGGGCGGTTGGTGGCGGCCAGGACGATGATGCCCTTGGATGGGTCGAAGCCGTCCATCTCCGCCAGGAGCTGGTTCAGGGTCTGCTCCCGCTCGTCGTTGCCGCCGAAGCGGGTGTCTCTCGTCTTGCCGATGGCGTCGATCTCATCGATGAAGATGATGCAGGGGGCCACCTTGGCCGCCTCCTGGAACAGGTCCCGGACGCGGCTGGCGCCCACGCCCACGAACATCTCCACGAAGCCGGAGCCGGAGATGGAGAAGAAGGGGACCCCGGCCTCGCCGGCCACGGCCTTGGCCAGCAGGGTCTTGCCGGTGCCGGGGGAGCCAACCAGCAGGGCGCCCCGGGGGAGCTTGGCGCCGATGGCGGTGTATTTGCCCGGGTTGTGGAGGAAGTCGATGATCTCCTCCAGGGACTCCTTGGCCTCGTCCTGGCCGGCCACGTCGGCAAAGGTGACGCCGGTGGTCTTCTCCATGTATACCTTGGCGTTGGACTTGCCCACGCTGCCGATGCCGCCGATGCCGCCGCTGCGCTTGGTCATCAGATTCATCAGCAGCACGAAGGCGCCCACCATCAGCACCGTGGGGAGGATATAGCTGAGCATAAACTCCAGCACCGGAGAGATCTCCGGCACATAGGGGTTCCGGAACTCCACGCCGTGGGCCGTCAGGAAGTCGCTCAGGTCCATGTCGTAGACGCCGATCTGCATGGTGAAGAGCGTTACGTCGTCGCCGTAGGTCCTGCCGTCCTTGTCGGTGTAGACATAGCCCTCCACCGGGGTGATCTCCAGCATACCGTCGGTGAGGAGGACCTCTGCCACGTGGCCCTCCTCCACCAGCTCCAGGAACTCGCTGTAGGAGATCTCATGGGTGGAGGAGGCGGTGTCGGCCTGCTGGCTGTAGGCCGCCAGGTAGTTGAACACCACCGTCAGCACCACGGCCCACCCCAGCAGCATCAGCAGGCCGTTGAAATTTTTCTTGTTCTTGTTTTGGTTCGAATTCTTATTTGAATTCTTATTCTGGTTGTCGTTCATCGCGCTCTCCTCTATTTCCGAGGGGGACAGGGTCCGCCCGGCACATTTCTCCCGTTGATGGTACCACAAAATCCCGCCGGTCTCAAGGACTGACTGTGGATTTTCTGTGAAATTTCTATGAATACCCCTTTATTATGCCGCCTTCGCTGTGCTATACTTATGCCAATATCCAGCCTGAGACGTAAGGAGACGGACATGAGAGAGCATAGCAGAGAGAATCCGGGGCGGGAGGACGCCGCCGAGGGCCGCATCGAGGGGCGCAACGCCGTGGCGGAGGCCATCCGCTCCGGCGTCTCTATTGACAAGCTGTACATCGCCAAAGGGGAGACGGACCGCACCCTCGCCCGCCTGGCCGCCGACGCCAAGCGGACGGGGGCGGTGGTGGTGGAGGCGGACCGGCGGAAGCTGGACGCCATGAGCCTCACCCACAGCCACCAGGGGGTCATCGCTGTGGCGGCGGCCCAGCCCTACGCCACGGTGGAGGACATCCTCCGCGCCGCCGAGGAGCGGGGGGAGAAGCCGCTGCTGGTGGTGTGCGACGAGATCTCCGACCCCCACAACCTGGGGGCCATCATCCGCACGGCGGAGTGCGCCGGGGCCCACGGGGTGATCGTCCCCAAGCGCCGCAGCGCGGGGCTTACCGCCGTGGTGGCCAAGACCAGCGCCGGGGCGGTGAGTTACCTGCCGGTGGCCCGGGTGCCCAACATCGCCGCCCTGCTGGCGGACCTGAAAAAGCGGGGAATCTGGGTCTTCGGCGCCGCAGCCGAGGGCTCCGTGTCCCTCTATAACGCGGACCTGGCGGGCCCCGCCGCCATCGTCATCGGCAGCGAGGGGGACGGCATGACCCGGCTGGTCCGGGAGAGCTGCGACTTCCTGGTGAGCATCCCCATGAAGGGGAGGATCTCCTCCCTCAACGCCTCGGCCGCCGCCGCCGTTCTGCTCTATGAGGCCCTCCGGCAGCGCCTGGGCGGCTGAGCGCCGCCCCTTTCCCAGCACAAGCAAGGAGATACATGCCTATGGCGGATCAACAAGAGAGAACCAACCATGAGAACACGAAGCGGGAGAGCGCCTACGACCCTCTGATGGACACCCAGCGGCTGCTGCTGGGCGTGGAACCGCCGGCGGAGGACGACTTCCGCCTGGAGGATATTCTGGCGGAGTACGGCGGCAGGAGCCGGCCGGCCTCTGATGCGCCGGAGGGGAAAGACCCCGCTCCCCCGGCGGACAGCCCGGCAGCGGAGGCTTCTCCGGCAGCGGAGAAAAAGCCCTCCAAGCGGAAGGTGGTCCCTTTTCCCGCGCCCCCCGTCCCGGAGCCCGAGGCGGAAAAAGAGAGTGCGGAGGAAAAGCCCGCCGCCGCTCTGCGGCCTGACAACGAAATCGACGTCATCTCCCCGGAGGACCTCTTCGGCCTGCCCCGCCGGGAGGAGGAGCAGTGGGAGGAGCTCCCGGATGCGGAAGAAATGGAGCCGGAGGCACCCCCCGCCGACCAGATGCCGGAGGACGGGGAGCCGGCGGAGGAGGTCTCCCTGGAGGACGTGGTGGCCAGCACGGTGGAAGCCGTCCAGGAGGAGCAGGAGCGCCGCCGGGAGAAGCTCCGCCGCCGGCTGGAGAAGGAGCGGAAGAAGCGTGCTCCCAAGCCGGTGAAGCGCCGGGAGCCCTCCGCCCGGCACCCGCTGCCCCCCACGGACAACGAGCCCTCCCTCCGGGAGCGGGCCTCCTACCACAAGAGCCGCTACTACGCCTGCCGGAAATCCATGCTGCTGTCCCTGCCGGTGCTGGCGCTGCTGTGGCTGCCCTGGGTCCTGACCCGGTTCGGGGTGGAGGTCCCCTTTTTCAGCGACAGCCCGGGCAACGCCGCCCTGTGCGTGCTGATTCCACAGGTTCTCTACTGTATGCTGTGCTGGCCCGTTTTTCGGGCCGCCGCAGAGGGGCTGCGGGAGAGAAGCTGCACGGTCTGCTTTTTTACCGCCCTGGCCAACGTGGTGACCATTCTGGACGAGGCGACCCTGCTGCTCCTGCCCCAGCGGGCCCAGGTGGCCCCTCTGGGGGGCGTGGCCGCCGTGGCGGCCTGCTTCGCCCTCCTGGGGCTGGTGTATGGACACAGGGGGATGTGGGAGACCTTCCGGGTGGCCGCCCTGGGGCGGCCCAGTTATATCGTGGACTGCTGCGACTACGGCATCGCCAAGGGCCGGGGCTCCTCCGCCGGGTTTTACACCCGGGCCGCCATGGAGGATACCGCTACCCAGTGGCAGCGCCTGCTGCTGCCGGCGCTGGCGGCGGCGTCCCTGGTGTTTGCCGTCCTGGCCAGCGTGGGCCAGGGGCGGAGCCAGGACCTGCTCTGGTGCTGGTCGGTGATCCTGTGCGCCGGTTCCGCCCTGGTGGCGCCCCTGGTCTACCATGTGCCCTTTGGCCGCCTGGCGGTGCGCCTGGGCCGGGACGGCGCCGCGGTGGCGGGGCAGTACGGCGCCGCCGCCCTCACCGCCTCCCGCCAGATGGTGGTGACCGACGACGACCTCTTCCCCCAGGGCACTGTGGCCCTCAACGGCCTGAAGCTCTATGGAGAGGAGCGCAACCGGGCCATCTCCTACGCCGCCACCCTGGCCGTCCAGGCCGGCGGCTGCCTGGCGCGGGTCTTCGGCGACATCTGCCGCACCGAGCGCATCGAGTACCAGCCCCTGGAGCACTTCCACATCCACGACGACAACGGCCTGAGCGGTATGATCCACGGGGAGACGGTGCTGGTGGGCACCCCCGCCTTTATGCGCCACATGGCGGTGCGCCTGCCGGTCTCCCTGCCGGGAAAGACGGTGGTGTGCCTGGCGGTGGACGGGGAGCTGACGGCGGTGTTCTCTGTAAAATACAACACCAACGAGCCGGTGGAGAGCGCCCTGCGGGCCCTGGGCCGCAACGGGCTGCAGCTGACCTTGGCGGTCCGGGACGGAAATATCACCCCCAAGCTCCTGAAGACCCGCTTCGGGGCGGACGGCAGCGCCCACTGGCCGGAGCTCAGCGAGCGCCTGGCCCTCAGCGACCCGGAGCGGGAGATGGACGCCCCCAACGGGCTGCTCTACCGGGAGGGGCTTTACCCCTTCGTGGACATGGTGGCCGGCAGCCGCCGCCTGTGCCAGACCGTGCGGCTGGGGACGCTTCTGACCATGCTCAGCAGTGTATTCGGCGTGCTGGTGGGGTTCTATCTGACCTTCACCGCCAGCTATGCCGTCCTCACCCCCGTGCTGCTGCTGACCTACCTGCTGCTGTGGGTGGCGCCCATGCTGCCCATGCTGTGGAGCGTGGACAAGACATAATTTACATTGTTACTATGTAAAAAATTTATTGTTTCGATTTGGTGAATTTGTCAAAAAACATGGGGTAAAATAAAATTCGGTTGTGCTAAAACCAAAAATATACTATAATTGATTCGTTGAGCAGATCCCGCGGCGCGGGAATGAGATAAACGGAAGGAGACTATACCCTATGGACATTCGCAACATTTGCCTGCTGGGCCACGGCGGCAGCGGCAAAACCTCTCTGGTGGAGAGCATGCTGTACATCACCGGTGCCACCGACCGCCTGGGTAAGACCGCGGACGGAAACACCGTTTGCGATTATGATCCCGAGGAGACCAAGCGTCAGATCTCCATTTCCCTGGCGATGGCCCCGGTCATGTACCAGGGGGTCAAGATCAATGTGCTGGACACCCCCGGCAACTTCGACTTTGCCGGCGAGATGCAGTCCGGCGTCCGGGCCGCCGAGGTGGGCGTGCTGGTTTGCGCGTCCAAGGACGGGCTCAGCGTGGGCGCGGAGCGCTGCTGGAAGTACCTGCGGGAGCAGAAGAAGCCCTGCATCGTCTATATCTCCAAGGAGGACGAGGAGAACGCCAACTTCTCCACCACCCTGGAGGCCCTCCGGGAGAATCTCTCCAAGTCCATCGCCCCGGTGGTGGCTCCCATCTGGGATGAGAACAAGCGCACCATCGGCATCATCGACGTCCTCAACCAGAAGGCCTACAAGATGGGCGGCGACAAGAAGGGCACCCGGGTGGAGATCCCCATTCCCGAGAGCAAGCAGAAGGTGGTCCAGGAGTTGTACGACCAGCTGATGGAGGCCGTGGCGGAGACCACCGAGGAGAACATGGAGAAGTTCTTCGCCGGCGAGCCCTTCACCAAGGAGGAGATCATGACCGGCCTGAAGGTGGGCATGCACGAGGGCACCCTGGCCCCCGTGGTCTGCGGCTCCGCCTTCACGGGCCTGGGCACGGAGATGCTGCTCCAGACCATCGTGGACCTGGTCCCCGGCCCCCTGGAGGTCCCCGCCGAGGAGGCCACCGACGAGTCCGGCGAGAACGCCGTGGAGGTGGCCCACGATCCCAACGGCCCCACCGCCGCCATCGTCTTCAAGACCATCTCCGACCAGTACGGCAAGTACTCCCTGGTGAAGGTGGTCTCCGGCAAGATCACCGGCGACATGACCCTCTACAATCCCACCACCGGCAAAACTGAGAAGCTGGGCCGGCTGTACACCCTGCGGGGCAAGAAGACCGAGGAGGTCAAGGAGATCCCCTGCGGCGACATCGGCGCCATCGCCAAGATGGACCGCCTGAAGACCGGCGACACCCTGTGCGACCCCAAGCACATTGTGAAGCTGGCGGCGGTGCAGTTCGCCGAGCCCTGCTACTCCCGGGCCATCGCCCCCAAGACCCGGGGCCAGGACGAGAAGGTGGGCACCGGCCTGGTGCGCCTGAACGAGGAGGATCCCACCTTCACGGTGGTCAACAACGCCGAGACCCACCAGGTGGTGGTCTCTGGCGCCGGCGACATCCAGATCGACGTGCTGGTCAGCAAGCTCAAGAGCCGCTTCGGCGTGGAGGCCGAGCTGGATACCCCCAGAGTCGCCTACCGGGAGAAGATCCGCAAGAAGGTCCGCAAGCAGGGCCGCCACAAGAAGCAGACCGGCGGCAGCGGCCAGTTCGGCGACGTGCACATCGTCTTCGAGCCCCAGGAGGAGAGCGAGGATATGATCTTCGCCGAGGAGGTCTTCGGCGGCAGCGTGCCCAAGAACTTCTTCCCCGCCGTGGAGAAGGGTCTGCGCGAGGCGTGCCAGCACGGCGTGCTGGCCGGCTACCCCGTGGTGTTCCTGAAGGCCACCCTGGTGGACGGCTCCTACCACCCGGTAGACTCCTCTGAAATCGCCTTCAAGACCGCCGCCCAGCTGGCCTACAAGGCCGCCCTGCCTGAGGCGTCCCCCGTGCTGCTGGAGCCCATCGGCGAGCTGAAGGTCACCATCCCCGACAGCTACATGGGCGACATCATCGGCGACCTGAACAAGCGCCGGGGCCGGGTCATGGGCATGACCCCCACCGGCGACGGCAACCAGGTGGTGGAGGCCGAGGTCCCCATGGCGGAGATGATGACCTACGCCATCGACCTGCGGTCCATGAGCCAGTCCCGCGGCTCCTTCACCTTCCACTTTGTCCGCTACGAGGAGTGCCCCCCCGCCGCCCAGGAGAAGGCTATTGCTGAGGCGAAAGCCCTGGCCGAGGCGGAGTAACCAAGCCAACAGCGAGCCCCCGGCTTCTGCCGGGGGCTCGTTTCGCGGGGGACGCTCCTCGTCCGCCGCGGGAGCGGCG
>DVGP01000278.1 GCA_018712665.1 Candidatus Pelethomonas intestinigallinarum
CGGGAGGCCACGTGATCAATAATGATCTGGCTGGTGAAGGCCCGGCGGACGGACCAGTCGGGGAATGCCTCCGCCATGGCGGCCTCGATGTCCCCGATGGTCAGGCGGCGGCTGTCGTTGTAGCTGGTGCCGAAGCTGACCACCAGCAGCTCCTTCTCGCCGATGTTGTCCTGGTTCCGGGGGTCGTCCAGGCTGGCGTCGCCGGTCTCGTAGTTCTCGTCAGGGTCCAAGGCGGTGTCCTCCTCTTCCGCGCCGCCGGCGTCGTTCCCGGCGGGCTCGTTGGTGTCGCTGGCGTTGTTGGCGGCCTGGCCGGCGCCGCCGGCATTGCCGCTGTTGTTTCCGCCGCAGCCGGCCAGCAGGGCCAGCAGCATGGCAGCGGCCAGCAGCAGCGAGAGCAGTTTGCGGGTCTTCATCAAAATATCCTCCTTTTCCTTGCCGGCGAGCCCGGGGCCCGCCGCCTGATGCGCCGTCTATGTCAATTTGGCACCAGCGTGGCAAAACGGCACGGGAAAAGAACGGTCCTTCTGCCCGGGAACAGGCAAAAGGACCGCATAAGAAGACCTCAAGTGGCTCCAGTACGATCAATCCCTCGTGATCTTGGAAGGGTCTCCCCTTCCCGTACCAACGTACCGGCAGGTCTCCTGGCTCGCGGGTCGTAGCGCTCCGCCGCCGCCTTCCCAGCCCCGCGGGGGGCCAGTGGTGGATTCTTCATCCATGGCGGCGAAGCTGCCCGCATACAGTGACGAGTTCGCGCAGGCGTCTCACCTGCTTCCCTATTATCCGTTCCCCGGCTCTCTCCTTCGGAGAGGCGGCCGGGGGCGGCACCGGCAGTTCACTTCCTGTATTCGGTTGTCCGGGGCGGAAATCGCCCCATTTCTTGGATTCGGGAGTATTATATCCGCTTTTTTCTCCCTCGTCAATAGCGTTTCCGGGCTTTCGCGGGATTTTTCGGGCGGTTCACCCGCAGTAATTCATCAATGCCTGGGCCAGCTCCGCCCGGGTGACGTAGGCCCGGGGGGCCAGGGAGTTGTCCCCGGCGGAGAAGATGCCCGCCTCCACCGCCCAGGCCACGGCCTCCGCCGCCCAGGGGGACACGTCGTCCCCGTCGCTGTAGTCCGCCAGCAGGGCCACGTCCCCGGCGGCCTCCCCCGTCAGGGCGGCGAAGCGGAAGAGCATGGCCGCCAGCTGCTGGCGCTGGATGACGGCGTGGGCTCCCAGGAGGGTGTCGGTGTAGCCGCCGATGATCCCGTTTTTCCAGGCCCAGGTCATGGCCGAGAGGGCCTCGCCGTCCAGGGCGGCGGCGTCGGTGAAGGGCAGGTCCGCGTCCTCCGTCTCCGGGGACCCGGCCAGGGCGTAGAGGGCCTGGGCCACATGGAGGCGGGTGGCTCCCGCCTCCGGCTGGAAGGTCAGGGGCTCGCTGCCCTCCATGAGGCCGCTGACAAAGACGAAGTCCACCGCCTGGTGGTACCAGGCGTCCGCCGCCACGTCCCCCAGCAGGGCCGCGGCGCACAGGGCCGTCTCCCCCTCCCCGGCCAGGGGGATCTCCAGGCCCGTGGTGTTGGCGGCGTAGTCCCCCGCCACCAGATAGAGGGCCTCGGGGAGCGCCTCGTACCCGCTCAGATCCGCCGTGAGGGTGTAGGCCGTCCCGGCCTCCTCCCCAGCGAAGGTCTCCTGGGCCACCACCGTCCCCGCCCCGTCCCGGAGGGCGGCGTAGGCCAGATACCCGCCGTCGGAGACGGTGACGGTCACGGTCCGGGAGGTCTCATCCCACACCGCCTCCGCCGTGGGGGCGGCGCTGTCGATGGTTAGGGGGAAGGTAAGCTCCAGATATTTCTCATACTGGGGCTGCAGGAGGAAGGCATAGCTCTCGGGGCTGGCCGGGTCCGGGGCCCGCTCGTCGCAGGCGGCGGTCATGGCCGTGTCGCTCTCCAGCCAGGCGTAGATCCGCACCTCCGCCTCCGTCCCGTCGGGGAGGGGCCGGCCCTCGGCGTCCACCCCGTCCCACCAGAGGCGGACGGACCGCTGGGGCGTGCGGGCAGTCAGGTCCACGTGGGACCGGGACAGCCACTGCAGGTCGTCCACGCCGTAGATCTCCCCCGTCTCCCGGTCATAGATAACGGCGACGAGCCGCCGGGCGTTCCGCAGGGTGTAGAGGTCCAGGGTGAAGAGGGGACCGGGGGCGTAGAGGGCGTCGCTGTCCTGGCCGGAGATGGCGCTGTACTGGTCGCCGTGGAGGGTCACGTCCCAGGGGTTCTGGCCCAGGAGGGGCGCGTCGTCGGTCTGGAAGCCGTACCCCGCCAGATAGGGCAGCTCCGCCCCCAGGTCCACCGGCAGCACGTCCAGGTAGGTGTACCCGCTCTCCAGCAGGCTCTCCCCGGTGTCCCCGTCCGTCGAGGCCGCCAGGGCGGCGGTGATCTCCAGCACGTCCCGGTGGTCCGTGGGCTCCAGGATGGGGGCCGCCGACCAGTCCCCGCAGCAGCCCAGGAAGGTGCTGTGGAGGGCGGTCCCGTCCTCCGCCGCCAGAGTGACGTAGCCCTCCATATAGAACCCGTTGGGGAACGCCTCCTCCAGCCGCTCCCGGGCCTCCCGGCCCAGGAGGAGGGTCAGGCGGAGGGAGGCCTCCTCCCCGGCGGGGACGGTGAGGGTCCGGCTCCCGGAGACCGTCACCTCCTCCGTGATGTCCAGGGGGGAGAGAAGGGTGTAATAGGTCTCCCCGGAGACGCCGTAGTCATCGGTGAGGACCGTCACCGAGGGGGTGAAGGTCAGGTCCGTCTCCGAGAGGTTTTTCACTTCCAGGGTCAGGGTGAACCGCCCGAGCTCATTGTCCCCCACCTCCAGCAGGGGCTCCAGGACCACGGCGGGGCTGGCCAGAGCCGTCCCGGCGTCGATGAGCCCCGCCCCCTGGCGGCGGGGGGAGAGGGGCGCGCCGCTCTCATCGGTGACGCTCCGGGCGGTGGATTCCAGCAGGGCCTCCGCCAGGTCCGCGATCTCCCGCCGGTCCTCGATCCCCCGCTGGCGGAGGGCCTGGACCATGAGGGCGAAGACCCCGGCGGCATTGCCCGCGGCCATGGAGGTGCCATCCAGCTCCTCGAAGGCGCTGTCCCCGGCGGCGGAGGCGGAGAGGACCCGGCCCCCGGGGGCGGTGAGGGTGGGGACCAGCCGCAGGTCCGAGGTGGGACCCCAGGCGGAGGGGGTCAACAGTGTGGGGTCCTCCGAGGCCGTGGCCAGATAGGCCCCGCCGCTGACGGTGAGGGCGCCATAGCCCTCGTCATTCACCAGGGACAGGAGGTAGGCCCCGTCCTCCGCTGTCACGGCGGCGCAGGGGATGGGCGCGTCCTCCACCGAGGGGATGATGGTCCCCTCTTCGTTGTTGTAAATGAGGCAGGCCGCCGCCCCGGCGGCCGCCGCGTTTTGGACCTTCTCCGTGAAGGAGAGCTCCCCCCGGGCCACCAGGGCGATCCGCCCCGTCAGGTCCAGCCCGGCGTAGTCCGACGCCGCCCCCGCCCCGCCGACGGGGACAAAGTCCAGGGTCTCCCCCGCCAGGGCCAGGAGCTGGGGCGTCTCCGCCCCTCCCGCGTCCGTCCCCTGGGAGAAGGAGATCTGCCGGTCCCCGGCGGACAGGTACCCGGCGGCGTGGTACACCGTGGGCCCGGCGGCGGCGACGGCGACGGTCCCCCGGTAGGAGGCCGGGGAGGCCAGGGTGCCGTAGTCGGTGTAGCTGGTGGTGGGCAGGGCGGAACCCTGGAGCTTGCCGTAGGTGGCGTACCCGGCGTTGCCGGCGGCGCAGCAGAGGATCACCCCCGCCTCCCGGAAGGCCTGGAAGGCGGCGGCGTAGGCCCCGCCCAGGGCACCGTCGGCGGTGAAGCCGCTGTCGCTGCCCAGGGACAGGTTGATCACGTCCGCCCCCAGGGTCCAGGCGTCCTCCATGGCCCGGAGGATGTCGCTGTCGTCGGCCCCGGACCCGCTGTTGTCGGGAAAGACCTTCATGGCCAGGATCTGGGCCACCGGGGCGGCGCCCCGGAACCGGATCGCCCCGTCCTCGTCCCGGGCGTACCCCGCCGCCAGGGCGGCGATGTGGGTGCCGTGGCTGTCCTCGGTCCACACGTCGTCGTCCCCGCCGTAGTAGTCGTAGGCGAAGGGGATGCGGGAGGAGATGTACCGGCCCTGGGTCCCCCCGGCGGCCAGGAAGGCCGCCGTGTCCTCCGCCGTGATGGCGGGGGCCTCGCTCAGACCGTGGTCCGCGAAGGCCTCGTGGGTGTACCGCAGGCCGGAGTCGATGACGGCGACGACCGTGCCCTCCCCGTCGTACCCCAGCCCCGCCAGGTCCGCCGCCCCCATGAGGGGCAGGCTGTTGGTGTCCGTCAGGGGGTCGCTGACGGCGGTCTGGGGCAGGGACCGGACCTGGGTGCGGCTCACCGCCGCCACCCCCGGCAGGGCCTCAATCGCCGCCAGGGCCTCGTCCCCGGCCTCCACCGCCGCCCCGGCAAAGAGTTTGCCGTAGGTGTAGACCAGCTCCACCCCCGGCAGGGCGGCGACGGCCTGGGCCAGGGCCTCCCCGTCGGCGTCCTCCTCAAAGAGGACCAGGGCCCGGCTCTGGGAATAGGGGGCGTCCCCCTCCGGGCCTACCCCCTGGGCGGCGGGCTCCGCCGCCAGGGCCGGGAGAGGCAGAACAGACACCGCCAGCGCCAGGGCCAGCAGCAGGGTGAAGAATGTTCGGCAGCGCTTCATGGGGGAACCTCCGTCGTTTCGATGGTTTTCCCCATGATACCACAACGGGGCGGGAAAGTCCATCGGGGGCCGCGGCCCGGCTCTTTTGGTTGACGATGCGCCTGAGATTTAGTATGATGGCCTTGACCACATTGGAGAGAGGAGAAGGCGACCATGAACGATAGGGAGACCACCGGCGGCGGGAGCCGCCTGAACCGGGAGGACGCGGCGGTGCTGGCCGGGCGGCTGAAGGTCCTGCTCTGGCTCGTTGTGCCGGGGACCATCGCGGGATTCCTGTCCGACGAAGCCCTCGCGGCCCACTGGCCGGATCTGGCCTCACTGGGGGAAATCCTGGGCATTTTGTGCAGCGTCGTCTACGGCCTGCTCCTGCTGAGCCTGGCCAAGGTGAACGGCGGGTACCGGGCGGCAGGTGCCTGCACCCTGTTCGTGGTGGCGGCGGGGGTCATCGT
>DVGP01000279.1 GCA_018712665.1 Candidatus Pelethomonas intestinigallinarum
TTAGAGACGCCGGTTCATTCGGAGGTGCTTTTTATGTGCGCGATCATGGGGTATACCGCGAAGGACATTCCAATGGAGACCCTTTGCCAGGCATTTGAGCGGACCAAGTCCCGGGGGCCCGACGACACCCGGGTGCTGGAGCTGCCCTCCGGGGTCCTGCTGTTCCACCGCCTGGCCATCATGGGACCGGAGCCCGCCGGAATGCAGCCCTTTACCGCCCCCGACGGCAGCGCCGTGGTGTGCAACGGCGAGCTCTACGGCTTCCGCAAGGCCAAGCGGAAGCTGGAGGAGAAGGGGTATGTGTTCCACAGCGGGTCCGACTGCGAGCTGCTGCTGCCCTTGTGGCGGGAGCGCGGGGTGGAGATGTTCCGGGAGCTGGACGCGGAGTTCGCTCTGGTGCTCTATGACGCCGCCTCCGACAGCTTCGTGGCCGCCCGGGACCCCATCGGCATCCGCCCCCTCTACTACGGCTGCACGGCGTCGAAGCACATCCTCTTCGCCAGCGAGCCGAAGAACCTGATGGGCCTTGTGGACAAAATTATGCCATTTCCCCCGGGATATTACTATAAAGACGGCGAATTTGTGTGCTATTGTGACATTGCCAAGGTGGACGCGGTATGTTACGATGATGTGGACACGATTTGCAGAAATATCCATGAGAAGCTGATCCTCGGCGTGGAGAAGCGGCTGGACGCCGACGTGCCCGTGGGCTTTCTCCTCTCCGGAGGGCTGGACAGCTCCCTGGTCTGCGCCATTGCCGCCCGGCTCCTGAACCGGCCCATCGAGACCTACGCCGTGGGCATGTCCACCGACGCCATCGACCTAAAGTACGCCCGGCAGGTGGCGGAGCACATCGGCAGCCGCCACCACGAGGTCTACATCACCCGTGAGGAGGTGCTGGAGGCCCTGGAGACGGTGATCCAGGCCCTGGGGACCTACGACATCACCACCATCCGGGCCAGCATGGGCATGTACCTGGTGTGCAAGGC
Organism: Candidatus Pelethomonas intestinigallinarum; assembly: GCA_018712665.1. Taxonomy (GTDB): domain Bacteria; phylum Bacillota; class Clostridia; order Oscillospirales; family Oscillospiraceae; genus Pelethomonas; species Pelethomonas intestinigallinarum. The sequence goes on from DVGP01000279.1 coordinate 990, forward strand.
CATCCATGAGCACAGCGACATCCGGGTGCTGCTCACCGGGGAGATCAGCGACGAGCTCTTCGGCTACAAGTACACCGACTTCGCCCCCTCCCCGGAGGAGTTCCAGAGGGAGAGCGAGAAGCGGGTCCGGGAGCTGCACATGTACGACGTCCTCCGGGCGGACCGATGCATCTCCGTCAACAGCCTGGAGGCCCGGGTGCCCTTCGGAGACCTGGATTTCGTCAGGTACGTCATGAGCGTGGACCCGGCGAAAAAGATGAATGTCTACGGCAAGGGCAAATACCTGCTGCGCCATGCCTTTGAGGGCGGCTACCTGCCCGAGAGCATTCTCCAGCGGGAGAAGGCGGCCTTTTCCGACGCCGTGGGACACAGCATGGTGGACGACCTGAAGGCCTATGCCGAGACCTGCTACGGCGACGGCTGGGAGGCCATCGCCGACACCTACAGCTACCACGCCAGGCCCTTCACCAAGGAGTCCCTCCTGTACCGGGAGATCTTTGAGAAGTACTACCCGGGCCAGGCGGGGATGGTGGCGGACTTCTGGATGCCCAACCGCTCCTGGGAGGGCTGCGACGTGGACGATCCCAGCGCCCGGGTCCTCAGCAACTACGGCGCCTCCGGCGTGTGAGGCGCGGTTCACGCCCTGTCCACATCCTGTCCACATCCTTTTTCTTGAAAGAAAAAGGATCAAAAAGAACTTTCGCGCGAAACTGCGTTTCGCTTCAGCGTGTCAAAAAAGCCTCGCAGAGTTTGCGCGCAGCCGTCGGCAGCTGTGCTGCCATACGGATGCGGCCTACTCCTTGCGGGTACGCCGCCCGCAGGCGGCGAAAGAAAATCAAATCGTTTTTCCGACGGCGTGTACGTCGGAAAAACACTTTGCGCGGAGCGAGCGTCGAATCGTCCGCCATGGGCGGACGACCGAGGCGCAAGCGCAGCGAGACCCCTTTGGCGGAAAAGGCGTCAGCCTTTTTCGACAGTCTCGCGCGAAACTGCGTTTCGCTTTTGGGTATTCCCGCGAGCTGCTTTGATGAGGCGGGAGATGTTCCTCTAAATTCGCATACTAGCTGCACCGGCAGCGGAAGGAGATAGAACGATGAGCGAGATGAAAGTAACGGAACTGTTCGGCAGCATGGTCTTCAATGAGGACGTGATGAAGCAGCGGCTGTCCGGGCAGTGCTACAAGGAGTGGAAAAAGTGCGTCACCGACGGCACCCCCTTGGAGCTGAGTACCGCCCACGAGATCGCCAACGCCATGAAGGACTGGGCCCTGGAGAAGGGCGCCACCCACTACACCCACTGGTTCCAGCCCATGACCGGAGTCACCGCCGAAAAGCACGACAGCTTCATCACCCCCGACGGCGATACCGGCCGGGTGCTGATGCAGTTCTCCGGCAAGGAGCTGGTCCGGGGCGAGCCCGATGCCTCCTCCTTCCCCTCCGGCGGCCTGCGGGCCACCTTCGAGGCCCGGGGCTACACCGCCTGGGACCCCAAAGCCTTCGCCTTCATCAAGGACGGAAGCCTGTGCATCCCCACCATTTTCTGCTCCTACAGCGGCCAGGCCCTGGACAAAAAGACGCCCCTCCTCCGCTCCATGGATGAGATCAGCCGCCAGGCGGTGCGGATCATGAAGCTCTTTGGCAACGGCGGCTCCAACGTCAAGCGGGTCATCAGTCAGGTGGGTCCTGAGCAGGAGTATTTCCTCATCGACAAGAGCGTCTGCGAGCGGCGGGAGGACCTGCTCCTCACCGGCCGGACCCTCTTCGGCGCCAAATCCCCCAAGAGCCAGGAGCTGGAGGACCACTACTTCGGCACCATCAAGCCCCGGGTGGCGGAGTACATGAAGGACCTGGAGCATGAGCTGTGGAAGCTCGGCATTCTGGCCAAGACCAAGCACAACGAGGTGGCCCCTGCCCAGCACGAGCTGGCCCCCATCTACACCGACGCCAACACCGCCTGCGACCACAACCAGCTGACCATGGAGATCATGAAAAATGTGGCCGCCAAGCACGGCATGGTGTGCCTGCTCCATGAGAAGCCCTTCGCCGGCGTCAACGGCTCCGGCAAGCACGACAACTGGTCCCTGAGCACCGATACGGGGTTGAACCTCTTCAAGCCCGGCTCCACCCCCAGCCAGAACGCCCGGTTCCTCCTGTTCCTGGCGGCCTTCCTCAAGGGCGTGGACGAGTACCAGGAGCTGCTGCGGTGCACCGTGGCCGTCCCGGGCAACGACCACCGCCTGGGGGCCCAGGAGGCCCCGCCGGCCATCATCTCCGTGTTCCTGGGCGACGAGCTCACCGCCGTGGTGGACTCCATCGTCAACGGCACCGAGTATGTGGAGCAGGGGAAGCGCTTCCTCTCCATCGGCGTGGACTCCCTGCCCTCCATCCCCCAGGACAACACCGACCGCAACCGCACCTCCCCTCTGGCCTTCACCGGCAACAAGTTTGAGTTCCGCATGCTGGGCTCCAGCCAGTCCATCACCGGCCCCAACATCGCCCTGAACACCATCATGGCCGAGGAGCTGGAGCAGTTCGCCGACATTCTGGAGAAGGCGGAGGACTTCTCCGCTGCCCTCCACGACCTGATCCGCAACACCTTCCGGGAGCACAAGCGGATTATCTTCAACGGCAACGGCTACGAACAGGCCTGGGTGGAGGAGGCGGAGCGCCGTGGGCTCAGCAACCTCACCTGCACCTCCGACGCCCTGAAGGTCTACCTCCAGCCCAAGCACATCGAGCTCTTCCGCAAGCACGGGGTGTTCACCGAGGAGGAGCTCACCGCCCGCAATGAGATCCACCTGGAGAACTACTGCCAGGTGGTGGGCATCGAGGCCCGGACCATGGTGGACATGGTCCGCCGGGATATTTTCCCCGCCGTCTCCGGCTATTCCGCCCAGGTGGCCGGGACCATCGCCGGCAAGCGGGCCGTGATCGCCGACCTGGACTGCTCCGCCGAGGAGAAGCTCCTGCGCCGTCTCTCCAGTCTCAGCGCCGAGATGATGAAGCAGTGCGAGGCCCTGGAGGCGGCCCTGGCCGCCCCCTACGGCGACAACGCCTACGAGGCCGCCCACTACTGCCGCTACACGATCTTCGAGATCATGGGGTCCCTGCGCTCCGCCGTGGACGAGCTGGAGACCATCACCGCCGGCGACTGGTGGCCCTATCCCTCCTACGCGGAGCTGCTGTTCTCCGTAAAGTAAGCGCCTGTCCAAGCAAGTAAAAGCCCGGCCGAACCAACTGGTTCGGCCGGGCTTTTTTCCTGCGCTGGAGGGTTACAGCTTGTAGCTGGTGGCGTTGACGACCTTGCCGCGCGCCAGAGACTTCAGGGAGTCCAGGATACCGCCCTCGCCGGTCCCCCGCACACTTGTGACCTGGTCCCGCTCCAGATCGACCACAAGAGAACCGGCCGGCAGCTGCTCCCTGATCTCCGCCACGTCCCGTGCCGCCATCTCCACGGCGGAGCGTTGTTCCGGCGTGCAGACGACGCTGGCGCAGTCGCTGATGCTGAAGAGCCGCTCCCGGATCAGCTCCGCCGGAACGTCCTCCCGAAAGCGCACGTTGACGCAGTCCGCGATGGACAGGCCCTCCCGGGCCTCCTCCAGCAGGGTGCGGTCCACCGTGAGGGAGAGCTTATCCTGGATCAGCTTCCCCGCCACAATCTCCTCCTTATCGTAGTCCGCGCCGACAGCGAGGAACGCGTCGTACATCCCCTTCGTCACCCGGGCGTCGCCGTGAATGCGGAGGTAGGACACCTGCTCCAGCCACGGGGCGCTCTCCTCGTTCACCGTCAGGTCGCCGTTGATATACAGCTTTCCGCCGTACCGGCGGATAAGGGCCCCGTCCAGCTTGGCGTCGTCCCCCACATAGGCGCAGCCGTCGGGAAGAATGGTGATCTCCGTCCGCTCGCCGAAGAGAGGGACGGCGGCCTTCGCCAGGCTCTCCGCCACCAGCAGCTCCCGGGTGACGAACCGGACGTTTTTCTCCGCCAGCTTCTGAAAGTCGATGTCTCCCGCCAGGGCCACCACCCGGCGGCCGGCAAAGTACCGCGTATTTTTCCGCGTCCGGAGAAGGAAGGTGCGGTCCAGCACCACGGTGCTCTTGAGGCGGACGCAGTCGTCGGGATAGGTCTCGATCTGACCGTTGACCTGGGCAGAGGCCAGCAGGCCGCTGAGGCTCTCCGGGCAGAGGACTTTCCCGTTGACCTGGATGCCCACGTATCTCTCCAGGGCAGGTCCCGCGCCGGGGGCGATGTCCAGCACGCCGTTGACGATCAGGTAGGTGGGTCTGCTGGG
>DVGP01000280.1 GCA_018712665.1 Candidatus Pelethomonas intestinigallinarum
ATATGTACCAGATCCTGGTTGCGGTTCTTGAAGTTCTCCACGGCCAGCTTCACAATGGCCTTGGCGTTCTCCCCGGCGTTCTCGGCGTGGAACTCAATGAAGTCGCTGTCGGGCATCCGGGCGATGGGGGAGGTGGTGATGAACTTGGTGTGGAAGCACTTGCTGAGGGGGCCCAGAGCGGGGAAGATGCACTGCACATCCACCACGATGGCCTCGCAGGCGCCGGTGAGGACCACGTTCTCCTGCTGGAGGAAGTTGCCGGCCATGGGGATGCCGTGGCGCATGGCCACCTCGTTGGCGGTGCAGCACACGCCGCAGATGTTGATGCCCTTGGCGCCCTGCTCCTTGGCCAGAGCGATCATCTCGGGGTCCTGGGCATAGAAAACGATCATCTCAGAGAGAGAGGGGTCGTGGCCGTGAACCACGATGTTGACCATGTCCTTCTCCATGACGCCCAGGTTGGCGGTGGTGTCCACCGGCTTGGGGGTGCCGAAGAGCACGTCGGAGAACTCGGTGCCGCACATGGACCCGCCCCAGCCGTCGGACAGGCCGGCCCGGAGGGACTGGCGGATCAGGGCCTCGGGGAGGGAGGAGCAGCCCATGTGGGTCATGTGCAGGGACTGAGAGACCTCACGGTCGATGGCCCGGGGCTCGATGCCGGCGTCGTGCCAGAGCTTCCGGGTGTGCTCGGGGGCCCGGCTGAGCCAGCGCTGGGTGCCGAAGGGCTTGCCGTACTCCATCAGGGCCATCTCGGCGATCTCGTGGGCCAGGTCGTAGATGTCCTTACCCTCGGTCTCCACGCCCCACTCACCGGCGATGCGCTTGAGCTTGGCGGGATCCTTCACGGTGTAGTTGCCGCCCTCTCTGGTCTGATACAGAGTGTGGCAGATCTCACGGCCGTGGTCAGAGTGGGTGGCGGAGCCGCCGGCGGTGAAGCGCAGGTAGTTGCGGGCCACGATGCCGTGTACGTCACAGCCGCAGATGCCCCGGGGCGCCTTGGGGGTGATGCGGCAGGGACCCATGGAGCAGATGCGGCAGCAGATGCCCTCCTCGCCGAATTTGCAGTGGGGGGTCTGGTTCTTCACCCGCTGCTGCCAGGAATCAGCGCCTACCTGACGGCCGGTTTCCAGCAGCCGTTCGGTGGCGGCTTCCATTTGCTCGACAGTGATCAGTTTCATAGTCGGAATGTTGAAAACACCGTTCGTGTTTCCATATCTCCTTTCTCTCGGGATCATGAATTGTGTTCCGTTCTGTATTGTCACACTTTTCACAATACATCATGCTCAGTTTAACAATATTTCCTCGGAAACGCAAGGGAAAAAATCCCCCCCGGAAGGATTTTCTACCTCTTTTTCCTCTATTTTTCAAAATTCAGAGAAATGACCAAATATTTGTCACCCAGTTCGTGCAATCCTTGCGAGAATGCCCAGGTCCGCGTTTCGCGTATTTTTTGCTCCCGCGCGCCGCCGCCAGCCCCGCGAAATCGCGAAAAATATGACCGTGCGCCGCCTGTTGGCGGCACACGGCCCGGTGACGCGGCGCATATGCCCGCGGCTTTTACCGCTCGTAGGGAGACAGCTCCACCCGGATGAAGTAGCCCTGGTCGTGGTCGCAGACAGGGCACTTGGCGGGGGCCTGTTTGCCCTGGAGGACATGGCCGCAGTTGAGACAGATCCATCCGGTCTCCACGTCGCTGACAAAGAGCTTCCCCTCCCGCAGGAGCTTGGCAAACCGCTGGAAGCGGTCGGCATGGACCTTCTCAATGGCCGCGATCTGCCGGAAATGCCGGGCCACGTCGGCGAAGCCCTCCTCCTCCGCCTTGTCCGCGAAGGCGGGGTACACATCCCCGAACTCGTCCATCTCGTGGTTCCTGGCCAGCTCCAGCATCTCCGCCGGGTCCTCCGCCAGATCCACCGGATAGTTGGCCCCGGTGATGGTCACATTTTCGCAGCCCGCCTTCTTCAGATGGTCATAGAAGATCTCCGCGTGCTCCTTCTCCTGGTCAGCGGTATAGAGAAACACCGCCTCGATGACATGAAGGCCCTTCTTCCGGGCCAGGGACGCGGAAAAGGTATAGCGGTTTCTGGCCTGGCTCTCCCCGGCGAATGCCCGCAGCAGATTTTCCTTGGTCACGCTGTCTTTCAGTTCCATTTGGTATCTCCTCCCTTGGCATTTGGATGGCAACCATAGTATCTTCCGAACCTGCCCGGTTATTCTTCCAAACTTCCAAAAACCGTGTATAAACCCAGAGACAGGAGGACACAATAGGGGCGTACCACTTGGGAAAGGAGGTCTAGCGGCATGAAGAACGAGCAGAACCGCGGCCAGAACAATAACCAGAAGCAGAACGGCCAGAACCAGAACAACAACCAGAAGTCCAACGAGAAGCAGAGCCAGAACACCAACCAGCGCTGAGCGCCGGCATCTGACGGACGGGGCGGCAGTTTATCTGCCGTCCTGTTTTTTGTCCGGATCTGAAAATTATTCTTGACAAACCACCTGTTTTGTTATATGGTTCACGTTGTGAACTTTTTAAGGAGGCAACCATGGACGCCATCAGCGAGGAGCTGCTCTCCGCCTGGCTGCGGCTGAGCAATGTGATCAATAACCAGCGCCTGGTGGAGGGCCAGTCCTTCAACCAGGCGCAAGTGTGCGGCCTTCTCGCCCGGGCCCAGGAGAAGGGCCGGAGCTTGACCGCCGGGGACCTGTGCCGGGAGACCAGAATCTTAAAATCCCAGATGAACGCCATTCTCTCCTCCCTGGAGCGGGAGGGCGTGATCTCACGGCGGAGGGATGAACAGGACCGCCGCCGGGTGGAGATCGCCCTGCTGCCGGAGGGTCTGGCCCGCTATATGCGCTCTCATCAGCGCATCCTGAACCTGGTGGACCGCCTGGTGGCCGCCATGGGCCGCGACAAGATCGAAACTCTCATCCCCCTGCTCCACCAGGTGGTGGACACCTTTGATATGATCCAACAACAGGAGGTCTGATTTCTATGGCCATTCGCATCATCACCGACTCCGCCGCCGACTTCGACAGGGAAGTGGCCAAGCGGCGGAAGATCGACATCGTCTCGCTGTCCGTTCAGTTCGGCAGCGCCTCCTTCCTGGACGGAAAAAACCTGACCACGGAGGTATTCTACAAACTGCTCAAGGAGGGAAAGGAAAATCCCAAGACCGCCCAGCCCTCCCCCGCCGATTTCCTCACTCTCTTTGAGGAGGCAAAGGCCACCGGCGACCAAGTGGTGGTCGTCTCCCTGTCTGGAGCCCTCAGCGGCACTCTCCAGTCCGCCTCTATCGCCAAGGACATGTGCGAGTACGAGCCCATCTACATCGTGGACAGCCGCAGCGCCACCGCCGGTATGCAGATCCTGGTCAACTACGCCTGCAAGCTCCGGGACAGCGGCCTGCCCGCCCAGGACATCGCCGCCCAGCTGGAGCAGCTCCGGGGCAAAATCCGCATTTTCGCCATGGTGGATACGCTGGAGTACCTGCGCCGGGGGGGCCGGCTCTCCGCCCTCCAGGCGGGCATCGGCACCGTCACCAAGCTCAAGCCCACCATCACCGTCCGGGACGGCGCGGTGGCCGTGGTAGGCAAAGCCTTCGGCACCGCCGCCGCGGTGAAGACCCTGCTGAAGCTGATGGAGGAACACCCTGTGGACGACGCCTACCCCTCCTACTTCCTCTATACCGATGACCGGAGCACCGAGGAGCTGCTCCTGCCCAAGCTGCGGGAGATGGGGAAGCTGCCCCACCGTCTCCACTACTGCGCCGTAGGCCCCACCATCGGCACCCATGTGGGTCCCGGCGTACTGGGTATGGCCTACGTGGAGCGGGAGCGGTAAGAGCGTAAAATGCCATCCAAATTTTTGAGACGCGGTGGAACGGCTGCTCCGTTCCACCGCGTCTCATATTCTTTATCCAATCATAGCCCCTGGGCCATCATGGCCTGGGAGACCTTCTGGAAGGAGGCGATGTCGTTGCCGGCGATCAGATCGTAGCCCAGCCCGTAGGCCTCCGCCGCCGCGGCGGAGACGTCGTGGATGTCCGCCATAATCTGCCGCAGCCGCTCCTCCACCTGCTTTCTCGGCCAGCTGTAGCGCAGGGAGTTCTGGACCATCTCCAGGGCGGAGACCGCCACGCCCCCCGCGCCGGAGGCCTTGGCCCCGGCCACCAGGATGTCCGGGCTCAGCCGCAGCAGCCGCAGGGCGTCCGGCGTGGCGGGCATATTGGCCGCCTCCACGTAGTACCCCACCCGGTTGACCAGGATGCGGACCGCGTCCTCCACGGCGATCTCGTTCTGGGTGGCGCAGGGCATCACGATGTCCCCCGGCACCTCCCAGGGCTTTCTGCCCGGGAAAAACTCCAGGCCGAAGCGGAGGGCGTAGGGCTCCACCCGGTCCTCCCCGCCGGCGCGCATCTCCGCCATGAAGTCGAACTTCTCCTGGGCGCACACCCCGTCGGGGTCGTAGACATAGCCGTCGGGGCCGGAGAGGGTGACGACCTTCCCGCCCAGCTGGGCGGCCTTCCGGCACACGCCCCAGGCGGTGTTGCCGAAACCGGAGATCACCAGGCGCTTGCCCTCCAGGGTCTCCCCCCGGCGCTCCAGCATCCGGCACAGGAAGTACACCGCGCCGTAGCCCGCCGCCTCCTGGCGGACCTTACTGCCGCCGTAGGTAACGCCCTTGCCGGTGAGGGCTCCCCGCTCCGCCCGGCCGGTCAGGCGCTTGTAGGCCCCGTAGAGGTAGCCGATCTCCCGGTCCCCCACGCCGATGTCCCCGGCGGGCACGTCGGTGTCCGCCCCCACATAGCGGTACAATCCGGTCATGAAGCTCTGGCAGAAGCGCATGACCTCCCGGCGGCTGCGGCCCCGTGGGTCGAAGTCCGCCCCGCCGGCGGCGCCGCCCACCGGCAGGCCGATCAGGGCGTTCTTATAGGTCTGCTCAAAACCCAGGAACTTCACCACCGACAGGTTCACCCCGGGCTGGAACCGCAGCCCGCCCTTGTAGGGACCCAGGGCGTTGCTGAACTGGACCCGGTAGCCGTGGTTGGTGTGGGTCCGCCCCTGGTCGTCCACCCAGGGGACCAGGAAGGTCACGATCCGGTCGGGCTCCACCATCCGGGCGAGCAGGTCCAGCCTCTCATACTCCGGATTCTCCCCCAGGGCCGGGTCGATGAGCTCCAGCCAGGCCAGGACCGCCTGGAGGTACTCCGGCTCGTGGGCGTACCGCCGCCGCAGGTCCTCCGCCACGCGCAAGGCATACTCGTTCATCCTTCGCCCTCCTTACACCAGGCCGTAGGCCAGCATGGCGTCCGCCACCTTCAGAAACCCGGCGATGTTGGCCCCCGCCGCCAGATCCCCGGGGCGGCCGTACCGCTCCGCCGCCGCGGCCACGTTGTTGTACAGGTCCCGCATAATGGTCCGCAGGTGCTCATCCACCTCCGCGAAGTCCCAGTAAAACCGCATGGAGTTCTGGCTCATCTCCAGGGCGGAGACCGCCACGCCCCCGGCGTTGGCCGCCTTGGAGGGGGCGTAGAGGACCCCGGCGCCCTGAAGGACCTCCGTGGCCTGGGGGGTGCAGGGCATGTTGGCCCCCTCCACCACGGCGTAGCAGCCGTTGGCCACCAGGGCGCGGGCGGCGCCCTCGTCCAGCTCGTTCTGGGTGGCGCAGGGCAGGGCGATGTGGCAGGGGATCTGCCAGATGCCGGCGCAGCCGGCGTGGTACTCCGCCCGGGGGCGGCTGTCCACGTAGGCGGAGATCCGGGCCCGGCGGACCTCCTTCAGCTCCTTGACCAGGGCCAGGTCGATGCCGTCGGGGTCGTAGACGTAGCCGCCGGAGTCGGACATGGCCACCACCTTGGCCCCGAAGTCCGTGGCCTTCTCGCAGGCGTAGATGGCCACGTTGCCGGAGCCGGAGACCACCACCGTGGCCCCCTCAAAGCTCCGCCCGGCGCTGCGGAGCATGTTGTCGGCGAAGTAGCACAGGCCGTAGCCCGTGGCCTCCGTCCGGGCCAGGCTGCCGCCGTAGGCCAGGCCCTTGCCGGTGAGGGCCCCGGTGAACTCGTTGCTCAGGCGCTTGTACTGGCCGAAGAGGTAGCCGATCTCCCGGCTCCCCACGCCGATGTCCCCGGCGGGGACGTCGGTGTCCGGGCCGATGTGCTTGGACAGCTCCGTCATGAAGCTCTGGCAGAAGCGCATGACCTCCGCGTCGCTGCGGCCCTTGGGATCGAAGTCCGCACCGCCCTTGCCGCCGCCGATGGGCAGGCCGGTGAGGCTGTTTTTGAAGGTCTGCTCAAAGCCCAGAAACTTGATGATGCCCTCGTTGACGGAGGGGTGGAACCGCAGTCCCCCCTTATAGGGGCCGATGGCGCTGTTGAACTGCACCCGGAAGCCACGGTTGACGTGGACCTTCCCCTGGTCGTCCTCCCAGGGCACCCGGAACTTGATGATCCGCTCTGGCTCCACCAGACAGTCCATGACCCCCTCCTCGATATACTCCGGGTGGCGGTCCACCACCGGCGAGAGGGAGGCCAGCACCTCCCGCACCGCCTGGTGGAACTCCGGCTCCGCCGGGTTCCGCCGGACCACCCGCTCCATGAGCTGAGACAAATACTCGTTTTCGATTCGCATGTTCTCCCTCCACGATCCTCAGATTGAACCAGCGGCCAGCGCCGCCTCCTGTCCCGCTCCCGCCGGGAGCGGCAGTGGATTTCTTTTATATGATAACGCTTTACTGCGCAAAAATCAATCCATATTCATTACTTTTTTGCTCAAAATCATGTCAAAATCGTTCCAATATTATATTTTTGTGTATTTTATCCGAAATTTTAAATAATTATTCGCGAGACTTTGGGACCCTCACACCTGTGGAAAACGCCTGGGCGCTCAGCCGTCCGCCGTGGAAAAACCCGGACGCGGGGCAGAGATTTTTCTCCTCCCCGCATCCGGGTTTGCTCTTGTATTCCTCCCCGGCCCCAGCCGGCTCGGTCTTGTCATTCCCTACTTGACGTACCCCTCGCTGTCGAAGGTGCAGCTCTCGCCGCCCACCCGGTAAGTCCCGCTTGTGTAGTAGGAGCCGTCGGCGGCGCGGTAGCGCCAGCCGTTGTCGTCCTTTTTCCACCCCTCCACGCTGACGCCCTTCGTCAGGTAGGAGGTCAGGCCGATGGCCTCCCGGGTCTCGTCGTCCTGGAAGTGCCACCACTCGGAGGTCAGCCCCCGCATCCCCACGCCGGTCATGTACTGCTCCAGCAGCTTGGCGTTGTCGTTGTTTCGATAGGCGGCGGCGTACCAGCTCAGGTCGTGGATGGGGGCCTGCATCTCCAGCTCCTCCCCGGCGGCGATGTCCACCAAGGTCAGGTCCAGGGCGATGCCCCGGTTGTGGGCGGACACCGACGCGGCCAGGAAGCTGCCGATGCCGAAGCGGCCGTCGGTCATCACCTGGCGGTAGGTCAGCACCGGCTCCGTCTCCTCCGCCGGGGTCCCGTCGTCGGCCTGGCTCTCGTCCGAGGGCGGAAGGGCGGCCTCCCCCTCCTGGTCCGAAGCGTCCGTCAACCCCGCCTCATCAGCGGGGATCTCCCCGGATGAAGGTTCCTCCGGAGGCAGCACCGGTTCCCCGGGAGTCTCGCTCTGATCCGTCCCAGCAGCTTCCTGGGCCTCCTGGGCGGCCATTGCCTCCTGAATGGCGGGGACCGTGGCCGGGTCCACCAGCTCCTCTGTCTCCGGGTCTATCAAAAGCCCCGTGGGCAGGTCGATGGACCAGCCGGTGATGGGCTCGATGGGCCGCCCCTCCTCGTCCAGGTCCGGCACCGCCGTATCCAGCACCAGGGAGGTGGTGTCGTAGAGGTAGCGGGTGGCCTCGTTGGGGCGGAAGGCGTCGTAGATCCGCAGCCGGTAGCCGTCGGCCTCGGCGGCCAAGGCGGCCTTCATCAGCTTCTGGGCGCAGGGGTACAGATAGGGGGCCAGGCAGGTCCCGTCAGCCAGCCCCACATTCTCATAGCCCTGGATCACCTGTCCCGTGACGTCCTGGATGGGGTACTCGTGGACCCGGAAGACGGACTGTCTGGCGTTGGGGATGGCGTACTCGCACAGGTCTCCCAGGTACTCCGGCAGGTCGATCATACAGAAGCCGCTGTCCACATAGCCGTAGTCCTCCCCAAAGCGGACGTAGAAGAACCCGTCCTCCTCACCCAGCACGCACAGGCAGGTGCCGGCGGGGACGGTGTCCACGCTCTCCATGGCCCCCGCCACCTCGTAGAATCCCACGTCAATCACCGGCCAAACAGAGCAGTAGAGGGGGGAGAAGTCTGCCCGGAAGGAGACCTCCCCGGGCTGGGCGGCAAAAAACTCCGCCCCCACCTGGATGGTGTCCTCGGCGGCATCTCTGTGGCGGGCCACCACCCGGTAGAGGTGGGAGGAGCCGGAGTCCAGGCGGCCGGTCTCATAGCGGAGCTCCCCCTCCCTGTCCACTTGAGCCAGAGTCTCCCAGCCCGCCTGGGCGTCGGACCACTCCTGAAGCTCGTAGTAATCCCCCTTGGTCTCGTTCCAGCGGAGGGTGTAGCAGCGGGTATCCTCTCCGGGCAGACACTCCAGGGAGAGCTGGTTGCCAAGGAGCTGTTCCTTCTCCACGGTAACGCTCTCCGCCCAGGGGCCGCAGAGGCGGTAGCCCTCCCCCTGAGCGCACAGCCGCACATCCACCTCCGCGGGGGCGTCGTAGGCGGGCATGTCCACATCCTGTCCAAAGACCACCTGGGCCTCGCCCGCCCCGGCCTCCGCCCAGAGGGTGAAGTCCCCGGAGACGATCTCGCAGTAGTCCCCCCCGCCCGTCCAGCGGAGGGTCAGGGTCTTGTCCTCCGCATCCACCTGGGCGTCCAGCTGAGGGGCGGCGGGGGGCTGGACCTCCACCGTCAGGCGGACCGAGCTCCGGCTGAGGGTCCGGCGCTCCATTCCCAGCAGATTCCTCCCATGGGCCGCCGCCCGGAGCTCCACCTCCAGGGGCCCATCCAGGGACAGCCCTGGGAGCAGGGCCTCCGGCGTATCATACTCCCCCTGGGCCAGGACCTGGCCGCCGTCGGCGTCCCGGACGGTGAGCAGGTATCGCTCCGCCCCCTCCGCCTCCGGCCAGGACAGGGACAGGCCGCCGGCCTCCTGGCCGATGACAACGTCCCCCTCCCCCAAAACAGGGTGGGGACCAGGGATGAAAAAGAACAGGAACAGCACGGCGGCGGCCAGCACCGCCGCCAGCGCCAGCAGGAGCGCCAGCCTGCGCTTGTTGCGTATCAGATCCATGGTGATCGATCCCTCCGAAAGCGCCGCGGGGGCGGGCGGTATACCGCCCGCCCCCGCCTCGCGGCAGTTGATTTGTACCGGCAGGTCAGGGGCGGCTCCGATCAGAACACCGCGTAAACCGTCTCATAGTCCGGCCCCTTCTCGGTGTACACGATGAAGCCATCGTAGATCAGCTCCCCGTCCTCACCGTCCACCACCAGACAGCTGGGGGCGTAGCTGGAGGAGAGGGGATTGCCGATGGCGGCGTACAGCTCGCTGACAGGACGGCCCACCAGGCCCTCGGCGATGGCCTTCAGGTCCTCGCCGCCGGCCTCCGGGGCGGGGGCGTTGTCCACCTGGGAAGTCCCGGTCTGGACGGCGTCCTCAGAGGCAGACTCCTCCGGAGCGGTCTGGACAGGCTCCGTCTGGACGGGCTCAGACTGGGCAGGCTCCTCTGCGGGCGGGGCCTCCTGCGGCTCCTCCGTCTGCCCGCTTTCATCGGCGGGCTCCTGCGCGGCCGGGGCCTCCCCGCCGGCATTGGCGGCGGTGTTCCCCTCCTGGGACGCCGCCTCGGTTCCTTCCGTGCTTTCAGCAGCCGGAGCGGCGTCCCCGGTCTCCGTCTCCGCCTCCGCATCGCCGCCGCTCTCATCTTCCGCCTCCGCCGGGGAAGAATTCCCGGCGTCCTCCTCCAGGGCCGCGCCGCTGGTATCAGACGCGTCGGAGGCGGCGTTGGTTTCCGCTTGGGCGCTCTCCTCCGCCGGATCATTCCCGGCGCTCTGCCCCGCGGAGCAGGCACACAGGGTCAGGGCCAGCAGGCAGACCGCAAGGGCGGCGAGAAGCTTTTTGGGGTAGTTCTTCATGTTCCATAGACCTCGTTCATCCAAATTTCCTTATACCACACCGGCCCTCAGGCCGGCGGAAGTACCGGTTGTCAGGGCTTGACATAGTGCCAGCCGTCCACGTCGATGTAGTGATACAGGTTGATCTCATAGCGGCCCTTGCGGTGGTAGGCCATCTCCAGCTCCGTGTCATAGATATAGGAGGTGCCGTCCATGGTGATCTCCACCCAGGCGTGGGGCGCGTAGTTCCAGCCCACGGTGCCGCTGTAGATCCGGGCGTCGTAGCCCAGCCAGCGGGCCAGATACCAGAACACGGAGGCGTAGCTGTAGCAGTTGCCGTAGCCGGTCTGGAGCATATTCAGGGCGTCGGTCTGCATCCAGCCGGTGGCGCCGAACTCGTAGGCGGGCCGGCGCAGATAGGTGAAGGAGTCCCGGGTGTAGACGTACAGGGCCCGGAGCTTCTGCTCCCGGGTCATGGAGTCGTTGGTGTGGGCCAGGACGATCTCGTGGAGGCGCTGGTCCAGCTCGTCGCTGCCGGAGGTGAAATGTCCCTGGCTGTTGAAGGTGAAGCTCCCCACGCTGGTGTTCACCGCGAAGCTCCCGGTACTGGCATCGTAGTAGTAGAGCCAGCCGTCAATGAGGTGGAAGCCGGTGGCCAGGCCGATGTCCGTCTTGGTGTGGCTGGTCCAGACCTCGCCGCCAGCGGCGGCGGTGTGGCTGTGGGCCACAGAGGCCTCCATCACCTCGGCGTAGGCCCAGCTGCCGGTGGGCACATCCAGGTACAGCCCGGCGGGATAGG
>DVGP01000281.1 GCA_018712665.1 Candidatus Pelethomonas intestinigallinarum
CTTCTTCATTGGTGGGCTTCTCAAAACCACATTGAAACATGACTTGCGGTTGGTTGAACCAATAGGCATAAAAGGGCGCATCTTCTTCTCTTTGTTCACGCAAAATAACCCTTTTCCCTCTGATTTCTTTATTCATACGGTTTCACGAACCTTTCTTTTATGCTATGCGGCAAATCTCGATTTGCAGGTCTGTACGATTCTATATTATCACATAACGGTATAATATGCAAGAACAGTCACAGCAGCTCAAACTACTGTGACTGTTAACTGTCTTATGAACACCGCCCGTTGACGCGGATTCTTTTTCTTTTTTGCTACTTCCGCAGACGGCCTTTTGTGGTACAATGGTAGAAAAGATCCGTCCCGCCCCGGAGGAGCGCGGGACGGGGTGAGGCATGAAAAGGAGGAGAGGGCAGCGCGATGAGCAAAAGAAGCTGGCTGGTCCTCTGCCTGCTGGGGGCCGGGGTCCTGCTGGTGCTTCTGTCGGCGGCGGGAGCGCTGGGCGGGAAGGTGGTCGGACAGATCCGCGGCCCGGAATGGGAGCAGCTGGAAGTGAACGGCGAGCGCTACGTCCGCTGCGACGGCGCCCCCTATACCGGGGCGGACCGGGGGCGCTTTCTGGGCCTGGCCACAGATGGGGAGCGGTCGTTTCGGCTGTACACGGTCCGCGGGGACAGCGCGGGACGGTATCTCTACTGCCTCTGGGACTGGGAGGGCTTCTTCTATGAGAGAGCGTGACCCCCAGAGTTCAGAAAACAGATCCCGGTCAGTATGAGCCGGTGAGAAGGAGGGCTATATGGTAGTAACAGTACGCTCCCTGGGGCTCCAGGGGATCGCGGGCTACGAGGTGTCGGTGGAGTGCGCCCTCAGCGGAGGGCTGCCCGCCTTCGACGTGGTGGGCCTGCCGGACGCGGCGGTGAAGGAGTCCCGGGAACGGGTGCGCGCGGCGGTGCGTGCCTGCGGGTGCAAGTTCCCCGTGTCCCGGATCACCGTGAACCTGGCCCCCGCCGCCCTGCGGAAGGAGGGGACGGTCTACGACCTGCCCATCCTCTTAGGGCTCCTGGCGGCCCAGGGGGACGTCGATCCCCCCGCCCCCGGCGCCGCCTTCCTGGGGGAGCTGAGCCTCACCGGGGCATTGCGGCCGGTGACAGGCACCCTGCCCATGGCCATGGCCGCCGCCCGGCTGGGGGTGAAGGAGCTGTACGTCCCGGCGGAGAACGCCGCCGAGGCCACCCTGGCCCAGGGCCTCACCGTCTACCCGGTGGCCCACGCCGCCGACCTGGTGGCCCACCTCCGGGGGGAGAAGCCCCTTGCCCCCGCCCCGGCCTGGGCCCCGGCGGAGGGGGCGGAGCCCGGCCCGGACTTCTCCGAGGTCATGGGCCAGGAGAACGTAAAGCGGGCGCTGGAGATCGCCGCCGCCGGGGGGCACAACATCCTGCTCATCGGCTCCCCGGGGGCGGGAAAGTCCATGCTGGCCCGCCGCCTGCCCTCCATCCTGCCGGACATGACAAGGCGGGAGGCTTTAGAGGCCACGGAGGTCTGGTCCGTGGCGGGGATGACGGACCCGAAGCACCCTCTCCTCTCCCGCCGGCCCTTCCGCAGCCCCCACCACACCGTCTCCGCCGTGGCCCTGGCCGGGGGCGGGGCCATGCCCCGGCCCGGGGAGATCTCCCTGGCCCACAACGGGGTCCTCTTCCTGGACGAGCTGCCGGAGTTTTCCCGGGACGCCCTGGAGGCCCTCCGCCAGCCCATTGAGGACGGGGAGGTGACCATCACCCGGGCCGCCGGGTCCGTCCACCTGCCCAGCCGGTTCATGCTGGTGTGCGCCATGAACCCCTGCCGCTGCGGCTGGCGGGGTCACCCCTCGGGCCGGTGTACCTGCACCGACGCGGCGGTGGAGAAGTACGTCTCCCGGATCTCCGGCCCCCTCCTGGACCGGATGGACCTCCACGTGGAGGTGCCCTCGGTGGACTTCGACGCTCTCCGCCGCAGGCAAAGCCCGGAGCCCTCCTCCGCCGTCAAAGCCCGGGTGGACGCCGCCCGGGCCCGGCAGACCGAGCGCTACGCCGGCACGGAGGTGGACTGCAACGCCCGGATGGCCCCGGCCATGGTGGGGGAATACTGCAGGCTGGACGACGCCGGGGAGCGGCTCCTCCGCTCCGCCTTCGACCGCATGGGCCTCACCGCCCGCAGCCACGACCGCATCCTCCGGGTGGCCCGGACCATCGCGGACCTGGAGGGGGCGGCGGACATCGCCCCGGAGCACCTGGCGGAGGCGGTGCAGTACCGGAATACCAGCATTCTGAAATAAATAAAAATGAAGAGGTTCACAGAGTGACAATCCTGTGAACCTCTTTTCCTTTACGATATAAGCTCTCCTATGAGGAGGTCCCCCTCCACGCCGGTGATCCTGGTCATGACCACACGATTGTGAAGGCCCTCCCCACTGGCGGCGGCTACCCGGACGTAGTTGGGGGCGTGGCCCTGCCAGCGGCCGTCGTATACCTGCTCGTAGAGGACCGGGTACGCCTCCCCCACGCAGCCGGCCAGGTAGTCCCGGCGCATCTCCTCCGCCGCGGCGGCGGCCCGGGCCGCCCGCTCCTCCTTGACGGATTTGGGCACCTGCTCCATCTCCGCCGCCGGGGTGCCGGTGCGGATGGAGTAGGGGAAAATGTGCATCTCCGCGAAGCGGCAGCTCCGGATGAAGTCCAGGGTCCGGACAAACTCCTCCTCCGTCTCCCCAGGGAAACCCACGATCAGGTCCGTGGTGATGGCGGGGCGGGAAAAGTATACATTCAGTAGATTTACGCTCTCTTTATACCGAGCGGTGTCGTATTTTCGGTTCATCCGCCGCAAGGTGTCATCGCAGCCGGACTGGAGGGACAGGTGGAAGTGGGGACAGAGGTTGTCCAACGCCGCGGTCCGGCGGCAGAACTCCCCGGTGATGGTCCGGGGCTCCAGGGACCCCAGGCGCAGCCGCATGTCCCCCGCCGCGGCGGACACCGCCTCCAGCAGATCGATGAGGCTTGTCCCGTCCCGGAGGTCCTGGCCCCAGGAGGAGATCTCGATGCCGGTGAGGACGATCTCCCGGTAGCCCTCCTCCCGCAGCCGGCGGGTCTCCTCCACAGCGGTCTCTATGGGCAGGGAACGCACCGGCCCCCGAGCGTAGGGGATGATGCAGTAGGAGCAGAAGTTGACGCAGCCGTCCTCCACCTTCAGCATAGCCCGGGTCCGCTCCCGGAGGCCCCCGGCGGGCAGGACCTCGAACCGGCGGCGGCGGAGGGCCTGATCCAAATCAATCACCGGCTCCCGCTCCCGGACCGCCGACTCCAGCAGGTCCAGAAACCGCATCCGGTCCCCGGTGCCGGAGATCAGGTCCACGTCCAGCTTCTCCACGTCCCCGGGCTTTGTCTGGGCGTAGCAGCCGCACACCGCCACCACCGCGTTAGGGGACAGCTTCCTGGCCCGGCGGATCATCTGCCGGGATTTCTTGTCGCTGACGGCGGTGACGGTGCAGGTGTTGACGATGTAGGCGTCCGCCGGGCCCTCGAAGGGGACCAGGTCGTGGCCCCGGCGGAGGAGCTCCCCCTCCATGGCCTGGCTCTCGTACTGGTTCACCTTGCACCCCAGGGTATAAATGGCAACTCTCAAACCGGTCCCCCCTTGTGTTTTTTTCCGCTGTACGATATAATAAAAAATTGACTGCAAACATCAGGCCGCCTTTTTGACGGCCTGCATATCACGTTTTGTATTATACATGTCCCGCCCCCGCCTGGCAAGGGGCGGTTTCTTCGGAGGTGATCCCATGCCGATCCCCGGCGTCGTCCAACCGGACATTTTGGAAGTCGAAGCGGGCCTGCGGCTGCGGCGGTTCGACGGACAGTTCGCCTTCGCCCTGCCCTGGTACCAGGACGAGGAGACGGTCTATCTGGTGGACGGTAAGCGAACGCCCTATACGGCGGAGGCCCTGGAGCGGATGTATGCCTATCTGGACGCCCACGGCGAGCTGTATTTCATTGAGGTTCTGGCCGACGGCGTCCACCGCCCCATCGGGGACGTGACCTTCTGGCGGGCGGACATACCCATTGTCATCGGGGACCGCCGGTTCCGGGGAAAAGGGATCGGGGGGAAGGTCGTCGCCGCCCTGATCGCCCGGGGCCGGGCCCTGGGCTGGGACCGCCTGGGGGTGGCGGAGATCTACGACCACAACGCCGCCTCCCGGCG
>DVGP01000282.1 GCA_018712665.1 Candidatus Pelethomonas intestinigallinarum
GCCAGACGGGCGATGGGCACCCGGAAGGGGGAGCAGGAGACGTAGGTCAGGCCCACGTTGTGGCAGAACTCCACGGTGGAGGGGTCGCCGCCCTGCTCGCCGCAGATGCCCAGCTTGATGTCCGGGCGGGTCTGGCGGCCCAGCTCGCAGGCCATCTTCACCAGACGGCCCACGCCCACCTGATCCAGCTTGGAGAAGGGATCGGCCTCGTAGATCTTCCGGTCGTAGTAGCTGGCCAGGAACTTGCCGGCGTCGTCGCGGCTGAAGCCGAAGGTCATCTGGGTCAGGTCGTTGGTGCCGAAGGAGAAGAACTCGGCCTCCTTGGCAATGTCGTCGGCGGTGAGAGCGGCACGGGGAATCTCGATCATGGTGCCCACGTGGTAGGTCATGTCGCTGCCGGCGGCCTCGATGAGGGGCTTGGCGGTCTTGTCGATAACGCTCTTGACGAAGGCCAGCTCACGGGCCTCGCCAACCAGGGGGACCATGATCTCCGGGGTGATCTTCCAGGCGGGGCGGCGGCTGCGGACAGCCAGGGCAGCCTTGATGATGGCGGAGGTCTGCATCCGGGCGATCTCCGGGAAGGTCACGTCCAGACGGCAGCCGCGGTGGCCCATCATGGGGTTGAACTCGTGGAGGCTGGCGATGACCTCACGCAGCCGCTCCTCGCTGATGTCCATCTCCTGGGCCAGGGCCTTGATGTCGTCGTCCTCGGTGGGCAGGAACTCGTGGAGAGGCGGGTCGAGGAGGCGGATGGTGACGGGCTTGCCCATCATGGCCTCGTAGATCTCCTCGAAGTCCTTCTGCTGGATGGGCTCCAGCTTGGCCAGGGCCCGCTCACGCTGCTCGGTGGTCTCGGAGACGATCATCTCCCGGATGGCGGCGATGCGGTCCGCCTCGAAGAACATGTGCTCGGTGCGGCACAGGCCGATGCCCTCGGCGCCGAAGTTCTTGGCCTGGCGGGCGTCCTTGGGGGTGTCGGCGTTGGTGCGGACCTGGAGGTCGCGGTACTTGTCGGCCCAGGCCATGATCCGGCCGAACTCGCCGCTGATCTGGGCCTCGGCGGTGTGGAGGCGCTCACCGTAGATGTTGCCGGTGGAGCCGTCCAGGCTGATCCAGTCGCCCTCCTTGTAGGTCTTGCCGCCCAGGGTGAACTGCTTGTTGGCCTCGTCCATGACGATGTCGCCGCAGCCGGACACGCAGCAGGTGCCCATGCCGCGGGCCACCACGGCGGCGTGGCTGGTCATGCCGCCCCGGACGGTGAGGATGCCCCGGGCAAAGTGCATGCCCTCGATGTCCTCGGGGCTGGTCTCCAGGCGGACCAGGATGACCTTGTGGCCCTTTTCCACCCACTCCACCACGTCGTCAGCGGTGAACACCACCTGACCGGCGGCGGCGCCGGGGGAGGCGGCCAGGCCGTGGCCGATGGGGGCCACCCGGTCCAGCTCCTCCTTGGGGAAGGTGGGGTGCAGGAGGCTGTCCAGGCTCTTGGGGTCGATCATGCACACGGCCTCCTCCTCGGAGATCATGCCCTCGTCCACCAGGTCGCAGGCGATCTTCAGGGCGGCGGCGGCGGTGCGCTTGCCGTTGCGGGTCTGGAGCATGTAGAGCTTCTTGTCCTCGATGGTGAACTCCATGTCCTGCATGTCGCGGTAGTGGTACTCCAGCTTCTGGGCGATGTCCACGAACTGCTCATAGGCCTCGGGCATGACCTCGGCCAGCTGGTCGATGGTCTGGGGGGTGCGCACGCCGGCCACCACGTCCTCGCCCTGGGCGTTCATCAGGAACTCGCCGAACAGCTTCTTCTCGCCGGTGGCGGGGTTGCGGGTGAAGGCCACGCCGGTGCCGGAGGTGTCGCCGGTGTTGCCGAAGACCATCATCTGCACGTTGACGGCGGTGCCCCAGGAGGAGGGGATGTCGTTCATGCGGCGGTAGTAGATGGCCCGGGGGTTGTCCCAGGAGCGGAACACGGCCCGGACGGCGCCCATGAGCTGCTCCCGGGGATCCTGGGGGAAGTCCTCGCCGATCTTGTTCTTGTACTCGGCCTTGAACTGCTCGGCCAGCTTCTTCAGGTCATTGGCGGTGAGCTCGGTGTCCAGCGTGACGCCCCGCTCCTTCTTCATCTCGTCGATGAGCTCCTCGAAGTACTTCTTGCCCACCTCCATGACCACGTCGGAGTACATCTGGATGAACCGGCGGTAGGAGTCCCAGGCGAAGCGGGGGTTCTTGGTCTTCTTGGCGAAGGCCTCCACCACCACGTCGTTGAGGCCCAGGTTCAGGATGGTATCCATCATGCCGGGCATGGAGGCCCGGGCGCCGGAGCGGACGGACACCAGCAGGGGGTTGTTCTTGTCCCCGAAGCGCTTGCCGGAGATGTCCTCCAGCTTGCCCATATACTCCATGATCTGGTCCTGGATCTCCTCATTGATGGAGCGGCCGTCCTGGTAGTACTGGGTGCAGGCCTCGGTGGTGATGGTGAAGCCCTGGGGCACAGGCATACCCAGGTTGGTCATCTCCGCCAGGTTGGCGCCCTTGCCGCCCAGCAGCTCGCGCATGGAGCCGTTGCCCTCGGAGAAGAGATAGACGAACTTTTTACTCACAGTCTTTATTCCTCCTGTTGTGAAGTTTTCCTGCCGCAATCGGTTTCGCGGCGCGTACACACGCACTTTCAGGCTTCTATTATAGTGTCTTCCGGCCCGCTTTGCAAGAGCCTTTTGTGCGAATCCGACCTCTTTTTTCCCGTAATTCCCGGCCTTTGTCACGCTCCTGATTCTTTTTCCTCCACTTGTTGATTTTGCGGAGGAGGATGTGGTACAATAATACCGATTATGCACCTGTTTTTCCCCCGCGGAGGGGAGCTTTGGAGAGGAGGGACCTCATTGCCGGATCAGCTGACCATCCCCGGCGAGCCGGCCCTGGCCGGACGCATCCGGCAGGCCGCCGCCCGGGACGCCCTGCCCCACGCGGTGATCCTCAGCGGCCGGGGGGATCTGCTCCGGGCCGCCCGGTTTACCGCCGCCGCCATGGAGTGCCAGGGGGCGGACCGCCCCTGCGGGACCTGTCCCGCCTGCCGGAAGGTCCTGCGGGACATCCACCCGGACGTGATCCAGGTGGAGGACCCGGACCACAAGATGATCTCCATGGACGTTCTCCGTCAGGTCCGCTCCGACGCCTATGTCCTGCCCAATGAGGGGAGGCGGAAGATTTACCTCTTTCCCGACTGCGGCAGGCTGGACGGCAAGGGGCAGAACGTCCTGCTGAAGGTGCTGGAGGAGGGGCCGCCCCACGCCGCCTTCCTCTTCTGCGCCGCCAACAGCGCCGTGCTCCTCCAGACCATCCGCTCCCGGGCGGTGGAGTGGAAGCTGTCGCCCCCTGTGGAGGAGGCCGCCGATGCCGACGGCGGGGCCCGGGCGCTGTGCGAGCTGCTGTGCGGGGGAAAGCCCGCGGACATCGCCGGGTACTGCGCCGGGCTGGAAAACGGCAAGATGGACCGGGAGGCCCTGGGCCGGCTCCTCTCCGACGCCCGGGACCTGGTGAGCCGGGGCCTGGCCGCCTGCTACGGCGCGGGCGCGGAGGACGAGCTCTCCCGCCGCCTGGCCAGGGAGGCGGGCCGGCGGAAGCTGGCCGCCTGGGCGGAGATTCTGGACCGGTACTCCCGGCAGTGCGCCTACAACATCGGCGTGGGGCACCTCACCGGCGCGCTGGCGGCGGAGCTCATCGGTTAGCAGAGACTGCGTCTCTGCGCTCTCTCCAGATGGCGCTGGGCAAGCGCATCTGGCCGATGCAGGGCTGATTCGCGTATCGCCGGGCGGGTGGGAGAGAAACATTTTGTCTCCCGAATGGCTGCCATTCTGGTTGTTACCTCCTGGGCCTTCCCGGCCCAGACCCGGCCTACTTTTCCCGCGCCGGAAAAGTAGGCAAAAGGGCGCATAGGGGCGGGACCCTTTCGATGGGGTCCCTCCCCTATGTACCCCTCCCCCACGACGACACAAAGGGGGCTCGCCCCCTTTGGAATCCCCCCTGCATTGTTGAAAGTCCGATGCGAAACTAAATCGGCCCCGAAGGGGCCGCTCCGAGGCAAACCAGCGGAGCGTTTGCCGAGGAAGAAGGAGGCGCAGCGCAGCGACCGAAGCCTGCCGCTCGCGGCAGGATGAGGGATGCGGAGCTTGTGCCGACGCGGGCGGCAGCCGAAGCATCGTCGATAGACCCGCCGCAGATCAGATGTGAAAACGTAATTCAGTGGCAAAAATGTTCCAAATTTGATAGAGGCTGATTGGACACCCCCGTAAAATTGGGGGACCGGGGGGACCCCCCGGCGCGTTTTTGGGTACTTTTTGCGCGAACAAAAAGTACCCCGCCCGTGGGTGCGGGAACCCACAAAAGATATATAAGAAAACACTGCCCCTTGCGCCGGCACGGCGCAAAGAAGGTATTGATTATTTATTGTGAAAAAAGAAGGAATTCATTATGGCAGAAGTCATCAGCGTCCGCTTTCGCGGCGGAGCGAAAAACTACTATTTTGACCCCAGAGGGCTCCAGGTGGAGCCGGAGCAGCACGTGGTGGTGGAGACCGCCCAGGGCATCGAGTACGTCAAGTGCGTGGAGGGCAACCACCAGGTGGACGACGAGAGCGTGGTCCAGCCCCTGCGCCCGGTGGTACGCATCGCCACAGACAACGACCACAAGGCAGCCGCCTACAACCGCCGCCGGGAGAGGGAGGCCTTCGCCATCTGTGAGAAGAAGATCGCCGCCCACAAGCTGGAGATGAAGCTGGTGAGCGTGGAGTGCAACTTTGAGGGCAACAAGATCATCTTCTTTTTCACCGCCGAGGGCCGGGTGGACTTCCGGGAGCTGGTGAAGGACCTGGCCAGCGTGTTCCGGGCCCGGATCGAGCTGCGGCAGATCGGCGTCCGGGACGAAGCGAAGATGCTGGGGGGCCTGGGCATCTGCGGCCGGCCCCTGTGCTGCAGCCAGTTCCTGGAAGAGTTCATCCCCGTGTCCATCAAGATGGCCAAGACCCAGAACCTGAGCCTGAACCCCACCAAGATCTCCGGGGCCTGCGGCCGGCTCATGTGCTGCCTGAAGTACGAGCAGCACGCCTACGAGGAGGCCGCCAAGAATATGCCCAAGAACGAAAGCTTCGTGGACACCCCCGACGGGGTGGGCAACATCAGCGCCGTGGACCTGCTGCGGGAGGAGGTCACCGTCCGTCTGGACAACGCCCCCGAGTCCCCCAAGCGCTATAAGCGCTGCGAGATCCGTGTCCTCCGCAACGGCAAGGGCTCCCGGGAGGGCATTGAGATCCCCGGGGAGCGGCCCGCCCGGTTTGTGCCGGAGAGTGCCGCGGCCAACGAACCCCGCCCGCCCCGCCGCCTGAGCTCCGTGGGCCGGGTGTCCGCCGTCCCGGTGGAGCCCGACGAGGAGGAGCCCGTCCAGGAGGAGAAGCGGGACCGGAGCCGTCGCCGCCGCCGGAGAGGCCGGGGCGACAAGCCCAAGGCCGCCCCCGCCGCGCCGGAAAAGGCGGCAAAGCCCCCGGAGAAGCCGGCGAAAGCCACGGAGAAAAAGGCCGAGGCCAAGCCCCGCCGCCAGGAGCGGCAGGCCAAGGCCGTGAAGGCGGAGAAGGTGGAGAAGCTCACCGTCCGCCAGACCACCGACACCACCGCCGAGAAGAAGGCCGCCGCCGACCGGGCGGC
>DVGP01000283.1 GCA_018712665.1 Candidatus Pelethomonas intestinigallinarum
TATAAGGGCATTGGAGCCCTGGAAGTATCGAAAGTTACTTCATCAAGGCAAGAATGAGAAAAACGGCATAGCCGAAGCTATACCGTTTCTCTCTTGCCCCACGATGTTTTCTTATCGGGAGGCACCTTTTGCAGTTGCCTTTTGTTTTTGGGTTCCGCCGCCCAGAGGGCGGCTCCACCCTTCGGCGCTTCAAATGCTCGGCGGAAGTGAATTCCGCCTGCGCCGAGGTTTTGCCTGCGGCAAAACGCTCGTACGGCGCAAAAGCGCCGCCGCCTTTTCGCTTTACAGGCCGTCTTACCGCCGCACCCACTTGCCGAAGAGGGTCTTTTTGTAGTGCCGCAGCTCCTCCTTGGCCTCCGCATGGTCGCCGGCCTTCTGGAGGTATTCCACCCCCTTCGCGATGTCCTCCGGGCCGCCCAGTCCCCGGGCATAGAGGCAGCCCAGAAGGTAAAAGGCGCTTCTGTTGTTCCAGTCCACCATCTCCAAAAACTTCCGGGCGGCGGCGTAATCCTGCTGGGTCCCGCGGCCGTAGGCGTAGCAGGCCCCCAGATAGTAGGCCCCCCAGTTGTTGGTGTTGCTCTGGTCGTAAGCCCACTTGAGCAGCTGAAAGGCCTTGGCGTAGTCCTGCTCCACCCCCTGGCCGTTGAAGTAAAAGGCTCCCAGCCGGTTGGCCGCGCCATCTCTACTGGCGTAGACCGGAGCGGTCAGCGTCCGCTGATAGTATTCGGCGGCCTGCCGGACATCCTTCTCCACGCCTTCCCCCAGCTCATAGGACAAGCCCGCCCAGAAAAACGCCCGGGGTTCCCCCAGCTTTGCCGACCGCCGGTAGAGCTCGAAGGCCTCGGCCCGGTTTTCTCCGTAGATGTCATCCGCATAGAAGCACAGGCAGTCCGGGTAGCCCTTTTCCGCACCATAGCGGTCCACCTCCCGCTCCTGCTCCGGTCGGGGGGAGATCAGCCCCTGCTTCCCATTCTGATAAAAATTCGACAGGTTAAGGCAGGCGAGGGAGACGCCGTTCCGATAGGCCCGCCACAGCCAGTCCTCACACCTGGCGTAGTTTTCCCGCAAAAAGCTCTGAATGGCGTCCTCGCTGTCAAAATCCTCCCGGCTCCTGCCCTGGACTGTCACAAAATCTCCCCAGAAGTACACATTGCCGATGAGCATCTGACAGAAGGGCTCCCCATGCTCCGCCTTGTCCTCCACGAGGTCAAAGGCCTCCTGGAGGCTTCCGAAGGGCATGGCCTGGGCCAGCTGGCGGTCCATCACCCCGCTGCGCAGAGACAGCAGCGTTCCGATGGCGCTGCCGCCCAGCACGGAGCGGCGCATGAGCTCGTCCCCCGTCTGCTCATCCACGGGAAAATCGTGACCGGGCCAGGTGTACTCCGGGCCATACAGGCATCGGGCCAGCAGGCAGCAGGCGTCCGCGTCCCCGTCCCACACCGCCTCCTGAAGCAGTTGGAAGCCCTCCTGCCCCCGTCCGGCGCCCATGTCGTAGTAGATGTATTTCAGGGCCGTCTCCACCCTGTCGCTGAAAAACCGTCCCACGGGTATCATCTCCTTCCGACTTATTATGAATTTGAATTCGTAAGCCAAGCCGCCTCTTCCAGATTCTTCCTCGCGGCAGAGTTATTTTGAAAAATCGCTCCCACCGTCTGGCAGCTCTCCAGCTCCGGGCAGCCGCCGCAGGTGGTCACGCCCCTTTTCAGGGCACACTGGCGGATGGCGCACATGTGTTCACAGAACACCGTCTTGACCCCGTCCCCGCGGCACCCCATGCAGTTGATGTGCTCGGGCAGGATGGGGGCCTGGTTCAGCCGGGCCCACAGCTTGGCCGTCTTCTCCCGCAGCGCCTGGTCGTCATGGATTGTAGCCAGATAGGCGTCGCACTCCTCACAGTCCAGCCCGCAGTATCCAATCCTCTCTTTCACTGTGACGTACCTCCCCATTTTGGTTTTCAAAATTCTGTCTCCCGAAAGCCGGAGCCGTCCACGCTCCTCTGCTGATAAGCCGTGAAAAAGAACTCAACAGCCGCCTGCACATCGGGCACCATCCGCTCCCACAGCCGATGGGCACGGGAGGAGGCTCCGATCTCCACAAAATAGCGGCCCCGATCCGGGCCTCGTCGGGCCATGGCGCACTGGATAAACCAGTAGTGCTCCGGATTTCCGGGCTCCCCCTGCTCCAGGATCAGGAAGCTGTTCTCCTCTTGGGTCAGCTCCCGCAGCGCGGATTCTATGTCCTGCCACGCGGGGTTGGACCGCAGGCCCCCGCCGATATTCAGGGACCAGGGCCAGTCCGGGTGGGGCTGTGGTGGAACGGGGGTGGTTTCGCTGTTCCCCCCATCCAGAGGCCGCCAGGTGCGGCCGGTTCGCTCCATGCGCGTCCAGCCGTCCAGGGATGGGACCTCTCCCCGCAGCCAATTCCGCAGCACCGTCTCCGCCTCGCCGGTGGAGACGTCCCGGGTCCAGGCGTACCGGCCCGGCGCTCCGGGGGCGCCGGAATATTCCTCCAGCAGAATGCGCACCGGCTCCTGGCCCCCGCCGGGGAGGCAGGCCAGGCGGCTGAAGGTGTGTCCCTCCCCCTGGAAGGGGACGCCGGGCACCAGCTGGAAGGGGGCGGCCTCCCCGGTCCGACTGGGCCGAAGCAGCAGCTGGCGAAGGTCCTCCGGGGTGATCCGGGAGGTCACCGAGCCGTCGGGCAGGGTGAGCACCTGGTTCTGGGCCAGCCCCTCCTGCTCCTTGCGATTCTGCTCCTCAACCTGAGCCGCCCGCTTTCGGTAGGCCCGCTCCTGGGTGTATTGCTGCATATCCTCCTTGACGCAGACCAGGTCCTGATACTCCTTGGAGTCATAGGCCCCAAACAAGGCGGCGGGGGCCCGCCGCCGCAGGCAGTCCATGGCCTCCTCCAACTCCTGCTTCGACTTCAGGGAGGTGACCTGCCTCCGCTGACAGTCATCCACGATCCACAGCTCATAGATATAGGTAACCGTGGTACGCTTGCCCGCGTGGTGGGTTTGCCGCTCCACCCGGCTGAAAACGCCCCGGATACGGGGGATGCGGGAGACCACGTCCCCCAGCACCCACTCACGGCCCACGCCCAGCTTGCCGAACCACGCTCCGTTCTCCTTCAGGTCCCGGTCCACCATAGCGAAGAGCTCCTTCACCGGGGGCGCCTCGTCGGGATAGGGGAGCTGATCCCGGATGGACTGAGCCAGCGCGCTCTTCTCCGGGTACAAGGCATCCCGCAGGCTCCGGTAGGCCAGAAAAATTCCGATCAAGATCATACCCGCTCCCAGGATCGGGCACAGACGGTAAACGACGCGCATCTGATCGTCCAGGCGCTCAACCTCTCCGGGAAGCGTCTGACCCAAATAGAAAAAATACAGGCAGAGGGCCCCGCCTGCCATCAGAAGTGTCGCCGGGATCAAACCGGTCAGCCGCCCCCGGGTGCGCCGGAGGCAGCAGCCCTCCTCCGGACCGTCAGGCTGCTGCTTTTTGTTCCACCACATAATGAGAAGGATCAGGGGAATGGCAAAGACGCGAAGCACCACCGCCAGTACTATGTAGACGACCACATTCCAGGGCCATTTGAGGTA
Source organism: Candidatus Pelethomonas intestinigallinarum (assembly GCA_018712665.1). Taxonomy (GTDB): domain Bacteria; phylum Bacillota; class Clostridia; order Oscillospirales; family Oscillospiraceae; genus Pelethomonas; species Pelethomonas intestinigallinarum. The sequence goes on from DVGP01000283.1 coordinate 3,596, forward strand.
AAATCGCTTTGGGAATGTTTTCTTCGGCTCCTCAGTTTCTTTCATATATATCCCACCAGTCTCCAGATTGTGTACGGCGGATCATCACGCGGCTCTGGTCAACACACATGCCGAGGCGTTCATCCGGTATCCGGCCAAAATGCCTGTCTCTTGTATTTTATAGCCAGCCATATGTAATTGCAACCGTATCTGCGCAAGAATAGGAGATCGC